>CAITQY010000793.1 GCA_903894655.1 uncultured Gemmatimonadota bacterium | reverse complement strand
CGGGGCGGTACCGCGTTCGTGAATCGCCGCGATCTGACCACCAAGCTCCGCGCCGTGTTGCCGTATACGCTCACTGGGGCACAGGTGCGGGCGATTCGCGAGATCGTGGCCGACATGGAGAGCCCACGGCGCATGCATCGCCTGTTGCAGGGCGACGTGGGCGCCGGGAAAACCGTCGTTGCGGTATTCTCCGCACTGCTGGCGATGGAGAACGGGGCGCAGGTCGCGCTCATGGCGCCCACCGAGTTGCTGGCGGAGCAGCACGCGCGCAGCATCGGCGCGCTGCTGGCCCCGCTCGGCATTTCGCCCGTGCTGCTGACCGGTCGTCTGGGCGCCAAAGACCGCCGCGCGGCGCTGGCACGATTGGCCTCGCCCGAGCCCGTGCTGGCCATCGGCACGCATGCCCTGATTCAGGACGACGTCGCATTCGCCAACCTCGGTCTCGCCATCATCGACGAGCAGCATCGCTTCGGCGTCGAGCAGCGCGCGACGCTGGGGCTGAAAGGCACGGCACCCGATGTGCTGCTCATGAGCGCCACGCCGATTCCGCGCTCGCTGGCCCTCACGCTGTATGGCGATCTGGACGTGAGTGTCCTCGACGAGCGGCCCCCGGGTCGACACCCGATCACCACCGTCGTTCGTCCTGAATCGGGTCGGTCCAAAGTCTTCGAATTCGCCAACACGCAGCTCGACGCCGGACGGCAGGTGTACGTCGTGTATCCGCTCATCGAGACCTCCGAGAAGATGGAGCTCAAGGCGGCGACGGCGATGTTCGACGAGCTCATCAACGGACCGTTTGCGCAGCGACGGGTGGCCTTGCTCCATGGCCGATTGCCGGCCGATGCGCGCGACGGGATCATGCGCGCCTTTCGTGATGGCGAAGTGGACGTCCTGGTGGCGACGACGGTCATCGAGGTGGGCATCGACGTGGGCAACGCCACCGTCATGATCATCGAGCACCCGGAACGCTTCGGGCTGTCGCAGCTACACCAGCTGCGCGGACGCGTGGGGCGCGGCGCCGAGCAGTCGTACTGCGTTTTGCTGGGCGACGTGGGCGCCGAGGCGGCCGAACGTCTGGGCTTGTTCGCCGGCACCGAAGACGGCTTCGAAATCGCCAGGGCCGACCTGCAGCTCCGTGGCATGGGCGACTTGTTCGGCGCGAAGCAGCACGGGCTGCCAGCGTTCCGGATTGCCGATCCCCTGCGTGACGAGGCGCTCAACGAGACCGCCCGGATGGTAGCCGAACGCGTGCTGCGGGACGACCCGGAGCTGGCGGCGCCCTCGCATCAGGGGCTCCGTCATGTCCTCACGGTGGGCTATGCCCGCGCCTTGGAGCTGTTTCGGGTGGGGTAGGTGGCGCCGCGGGCGGTGCGTTCACTCTTGGAGCACGAGCGGGCATCGGTGTAGCTTCACCGCATTCCTTCAACTCGCCGTCCGATGAACCAATCCAGCACCCGTATCGCCGACCTCAAGCACCACGTCGGCGCCGTTGTCACCGTTCGCGCGTGGGTCACCCACCTGCGCTCCAAGGGCAAGGTCGCCTTCGTCGTGGCTCGCGATGGCACGGGAGTCCTGCAGGCGGTGCTGGTGAAGTCCGAGGTGCCGGAGGCGTCGTGGAACGCATTCGCCGAACTCACGCAGGAAGCGTCGGTGGCGCTCACGGGCGAGGTCCGCGCCGATGCGCGCGCACCGGGCGGATTCGAGATGGGGGTGCAGACGCTCGAGGTGATCGGCACCAGCCCGAACGATTATCCGATTCAGCCGAAGGAACACGGCATCGACTTTCTGCTCGACAACCGCACCTTCTGGCTACGCAGTCAGCGGCAGGTTGCGATCATGCGCGTGCGGCACGAGTTGGAGCAGGCGGTGCACGATTTCTTCTATGCGCGTGACTTCATCCGCTGCGACACGCCGATTCTCACGGCTGCCATTGGCGAGCGGGCCGGTCTGTTCAGCACCGATTACTTCGACGAAGGGACGGCCTATCTCGCGCAGACGGGACAGCTGTACGGCGAAGCCCTCGCCGCCGCGATGGGGCGCATCTACACGTTCGGCCCCACGTTCCGCGCCGAAAAGTCGAAGACGCGCCGGCACCTTACCGAGTTCTGGATGATCGAACCGGAAATGGCGTGGTACGATCAGGACGACAACATGGATCTGCAGGAAGCGTTCGTGCGCTACCTCGTGGAGCGCGTGCTGGAGCGTCGTCAGGAGGAGCTCAAGGTGCTCGAGCGTGACACGAGCAAGCTCGATTGCGTGTCGCAGCCGTTCGTGCGCCTCGATTACGGCGACGCCGTGAAGCTGGCGCAGAGCAAGGGCAGCACCATCGTGTGGGGCGATGACCTCGGTGCCCCCGACGAAGCGCTGGTCGTCGACGAGTATCAGCGCCCGGTGTTCGTGGTGAACTATCCGAAGGAAGCGAAGGCGTTCTACATGAAGGAGAACCCCCTCGATCCACGCACCGTGCGCTGCGCCGACTTGCTGGCGCCCGAAGGCCGCGGCGAGATCATCGGCGGCTCACAGCGCGAAGACGACTACGACAAGATCCTCGCCCGCCTCACGCACGAAGGACTCCCGGTCGAGGCATACGGCTGGTACCTCGACCTCCGCAAGTACGGCACGTTCACGCACTCGGGCTTCGGCCTCGGCCTCGAGCGCACGATCGCCTGGATCTGCGGCATCGAGCACATCCGCGAAGTGATCGCGTTCCCGCGCATGATGGGCCGGCTGGCGCCGTAAGGAACAAGGAACCGTGAGTTTCGGGTTGTGAGTGAAAGTTCGGAGCCGTGAGCGAACCCACGACTCTAAACTTCCACTCACCACTTACAACTCACGTGAGTCTTCCCGAAGTCGCTCAGATCGCTTGACCGCGTCCCAGTACCGGTCCTGGTCCTCGAGCGACAGCGCCGTCAGCTCCACCCCGTCCGCCGTCGCCAATGTTTCCATCGCCGCGTAGCGTCGCACGAACTTCGCGTTCGTCCGGTCGAGGGCCAGCGCCCCGTGCACGCCGGTCTTCCGCGCCAGATTCACGACCGCAAAGAGCAAGTCGCCCAACTCGGCCTCGAACAAGTCCTGATCGGCCACCTGACCGTCTGCGTTCACGTGCGCGGCCAGCTCCTCGATCTCCTCGCGCACTTTTTCCAGCGGCCCCAGGGCGTTCGGCCAGTCGAAGCCCACCCCGGCGGCGCGGTCCTGCAGTCGATGCGCCCGATGCAGCGATGGGAGCCCCGACGGGAGCCCCTCCTCCAGCGTTGACCGCTTGGCCTTCGCCGCCTTCATCGACTCCCAGCTCCGCTTGATCCCGTCGCCGTACAGGTGCGGATGCCGCGCCTGCATCTTCGCCACCAGCGCGCCCGCCACGTCCAGCATGGTGAACGCGCCGCGCTCCTCCGCCACCACCGAGTGAAAGAGCACCTGGAGGAACAGGTCGCCCAGTTCGTCGCGCAGCGTCGCGTCGTCCCCCTGGGCGATCGCGTCGTCGACCTCGTGCGCCTCCTCGATCAGGTACGGTCGGAGTGAGCGGTGCGTCTGCACCCGGTCCCAGTCACACCGGGCCCGCAGATCCCGCATCAGGGCCAGCGCGTCGTCCATCGTCCGTTGCATCGCTTCTCCGTACGTCGTTGGCTGCTTAGGATGTGCGAGTGACCGCGACAATATATCCCGCCACCGATCGCGCCTGGCTCGACATTGATCTCGAGGCGGTGCG
>CAITQY010000792.1 GCA_903894655.1 uncultured Gemmatimonadota bacterium | reverse complement strand
GAGATGGACGTGCAGGCCGACCGCGCGCGCTACGAAGCCGACCGCCGCAAGGACATCCTGCTGTCGGCCACGAATGGCATCGACGCCGCCATGAAGGCCCATCAGCTCGATGCGTTGCTGTTCCCTGGCACCAGCAGCGCGAACATCGGTGCACGCCCCGGTTATCCGACCATTACCGTTCCGTATGCCCTGCTGCCGGTGCCGCAGGGGCAGGGCGCGCAGGCGTTCCCCGAGGGATTCAATCCCAAGCCCGCCCCGTTCGGCGTGAGCTTCACCGCGTCTGCGTGCGGTGAGCCCACTCTGGTTGGTGTGGCGTACGCGTTCGAGCAGGCCACCAAGAAGCGCGTGCGTCCGCCGCTGTTTCCGTAATCCGTACTCCCTACTCCGTACTCCCTACTCTTATGCGTCGTTCTGTCCTCGTTGCCGCAGCGTGCGCGGCGCTATCCGTGTCGTTGCCGTTCGCTGCACCCCTGTCGGCACAGACATACCCGACCAGCTGGAATCCTGACCTGCTCAAGCGCGCCGACGTGAAGTCAGCGATGACAATGCTCGAGCAGCGCTTCCCGAGTCAGGTCGAGGAGTGGATCCGTATTGCCGAAATGCCCGGCAAGTCGCGGCTCGAGCAGCAGCGCGGTGCCTACGTGAAGTCAGTGTTCGAGAAGGAAGGGCTTACGGTGTCGGTCGACTCCATCGGCAACGTGACCGGTGTCCGCAAGGGCACCGGTGGCGGCCCCACGATCGTGATCGCGGCCCACACCGACATCGTGTTCCCGCCCGAAACGAACACCAAGGTGCGTCGTTCGGGCGACACTCTGTTCGCGCCGGGTGTGGGTGACAACACGGCGTCAGTGGGGAATATGCTCTCCACGTTGCGCGTGATGAACGCCACCAAGTTCACCAGCAAAGGCGACATCATCTTCATCGGCACCGTGCAGGAAGAGCTGGGCCTCAAGGGCATGGACTACTGGCTCGCGCACAACCCGAAGCCCGACCTGCTCATCGTGCCCGATGGCGCGTACGGCAGCGTGTCCTACGGCGCGCTTGGCATTTACTGGACCAAGTTCGTGTTCACGCATCCCGGTGCGCACACGCTGTCGTCGCGCGGTATTCCGACGCCGGTGAAGGCGGTGGCGAAGGTCATCGATCGATTGTATCAGCTGCAGTTCGAGGCGCTGCCCAATGGCGCGGTGATGAACATCGGCCAGATCCACGGTGGCAGCATCTTCAACGCCGTGCCGCAGGAATTGTACTTCACGGTGGACCTGCGCAGCTCGGATCCGGTGCTGCTCGACTCGCTCGATCGCACGATCACGCGCGTCACGCAGGAAGTGGCGGCCGAGCAGAAAGTCGGACTCAAGATCGAGATCGAGCAGAAGAGCGGCGCCGGCGGCACCGAGAAGCAGCTTGAAGGTGCGCGCGCCCATCCCCTCGTGCAGACCGCGGTCGACATCAATCGCGCACTTGGCATGACTCCCGGGATGCCCGGCGCGTCTGAAGCGGTGGCCACCGGTGCCACCGATGCCAACCCCGGCGTGGTGCGCAAGATTCCCAGCATCGCCATCGGCGGTTCGAAGGCCAGCGGCGCGCATCAGCTCACCGAGTTCGCACTGGCCTCGAGTGCGCTGCCGTCGACCAAGCTGCTGTATCTGCTCACGGCCACCTTTGCCGACGGCATCAAGATCGTACCGCCGGCCAAGATCGTGCCGTGATCACGGTGCAGGACAGCACAATTGTGACGGGAAACGGGGCGCGCTGATGCGCGGGCGCATGCGCAGGCGCAGAAACCGCACACGATTCGACGGTCGCCCGTTGCGCCCCAGCCAATTTCAGGGGATGTTCCAACGGTAAGGACTTGGTTGGACACCCCCCGTCCGTCGGCGTTTTGACGTGATGTGTGCGATGTGACGGCGGCGATCTCCTGCGCGCGGCTGTGCTCTCTTTCAGGAGATTTGCTTGTGACCACCGCTGCTGCGACACCGGCGCCGACGCCGATGCCCATCCCGACGTCGACCGAGTACCACAAGGCGCTGCGACTGCTGTACGTCGCCAATACGATTTCTGATGCGCAGTGGAGCATGCTTCGCGCGCATTGCCTGGCGCCTGAGTACACGCTTACGACCGTCGAACTCGCCGAAGCGGCGGGTTTCGAGAAGCCGGGCGCGGTGAATCTCAACTACGGCCGGTTCGGTGCGAAGTTGGCCGGACGTCTGCTGTACACCGTGCCGCCCAAGGAACCGCAGGCGTCGGTGTTCGCCACGTTCGCCGAAGGCGGCGCAGAAGCACCGCAGACGCGTTGGACGCTGCGCCCCGAGATCGTCGCCGCCGTCAAGCTGTTGAACTGGTTCCCGCGACTGGCCAAGCACAAGACGGCGTAAGCGGGCGAACGACGGCGCGTGACCGTACTGTCACGCGCTGCTACGCGGGGTCGGCAAGGGCCTGCCGAAGCGTGGTCAAGAGGCGATCGGTAGCGAAGGGTTTCGGCAAGAAGTGGGTAATGCCGAGTGCTACGATGTGTGCGCTGGCGTCGAGTCCACTCGCCGCGATGATGCGCACGGCCGGATTCATTTTCCGCAGCTCCCGAATCGTGGCCGGTCCGTCCATCACCGGCATCATCATGTCGGTGAGCACGACGGCGATCTCATGGCTACGTCGCGCGTAGATCGCGACCGCCTCCGTGCCGTCCACCGCACTCAGGACGCGATAGCCAAACGCCTCGAGTAACCGTTGCGTGACCTGTCGGATCGCCGGTTCGTCGTCCACGACCAACACCAGTTCACCGTGACCTCGTAAAAGCTCGGGCACGGGTGTGCCGACATCGACGGTGGTCGCGGCGCGCGCCGGAAGGTAGACGTTGAACGTCGAGCCACGTCCCAGTTCGCTGTACGCGTGCATGAAACCGCCGTGAGATCGG
>CAITQY010000791.1 GCA_903894655.1 uncultured Gemmatimonadota bacterium | reverse complement strand
GCTGCGTCTTACGCTGGCCATAGCTCCGCGTGCTGTCGGCGGCGCCGCGCAGCAGCAACGGTTCGGCCCGCGCCAGCAGCGCCTCACGCGACGCGTCATCGCTGTAGCGCCCGATGACGGTCACCAGGCGTCCCACCAGCGTGCCGGTGATCTGTTCGTCGCGTTCGGTGGGCAACGCACGCAGCACCATCTCCGCATAGCGCGTCGGCGACAGTCGCGCCTCGCGCACCAGATCCCACAGCGCTCCCCACAACATCGCCCGCAGGAAATCGTCGTCCACGCCGCCGATGTGCTGCTCGAGCCACTGCACGCTCATCGAATCGGGGAGCACGATCGCGTAGCCATAGTCGCCGTCATTCGCGAACACGAAGTCGGGGGCGGGTCGCCCGGCCGCCGCGGTCACGACCGTGGTGTCGCCGCGCATTTCCACCGGCAGCCGCACCGCCGGCTGGTTGGCGTAATACAGCAGCACCTGCACCTTGAGCGGCCAGGCACCACGCCCCGACAGCGCCGGCTGCGCCGCCCGCTGCACTAACGCCAACCGCTGCACCACGCCGTTGCGCACCGTGAGGCGCTGCTCCACCAACGGCATGCCGGGGCGCAGCATCCACGCCTGTCCCCATACCGTGAGGTCGCGATGCGCCGCCCGCCCCACGCTGCCCAGCAATTCACGCCACGTGCCGTTGCCATAGGCGTGGCTACGCAGGAACTGCTGCACCCCGCGCTGAAACGCCGTCGCGCCCACCAGATACTCCAGCTGCTTGAGCACACCCGGCGCCTTGTTGTACACGATCGGTCCGTAGTTGCTCTTGGCCTGATCGAGGTTGCCGAGCTGCTGCCAGATCGGGGTGGTCCCCGCCGTCGCGTCGGTCGCGTACGCCACCGGCTTGTTGCGCAGGTAGAACGTTTTCCACGCATTCGACGTGGGTTCGAGATCGGCCTGCATGCGGGCCGCCATGTAGGTGGCAAAGCCCTCCTTCAACCACAGGTCGTCGAACCAGCGCATCGTCAGGTAATCGCCGAACCACTGGTGCGCGACTTCGTGAAACGTCGTCGCCTGTCGGCCAAGCAACTGCGACACCGTGGCGCGCTCGCGGTAAATGAAACTCTCTTCGTTGTAGAACACGGCGCCGGGATGCTCCATGCCGCCGAACGGAAACGCCGGGGCGAGCAACGCGTCGAACTTATGGAACGCGTAGGGAATGCCGAACCAGTCGCCCAGCCAGCGCAACGCCCGCGCGTTCATCTCGATCAACGTGTCGCTCTCCGCTTCGGCGCGGCGCGACTGCCGCATCCAGAGCGACACCGGCACCGGCGCCGCCGACGTGCTCGTGGCGACCGCGCGCGTCACGCTGGCCCACGGACCGGCCGCGAAGGCGATCAGATACGTGCTCAGGCGCTCCGTCTCGCGGAAGCGATGCCTGACCAACGGCCCTACGGTATCCGCGCCGACTTCGGCCCCGTTCGCCAGCGCCCGCCACGCCATCGGCGTGGTGAGCGAGAGCCGCACTTTGGCTTTGAGATCGGGCTGATCGAAGCAGGGAAAGAGCAGGTTGGCATCCGACGGCACGAGCAGCGTGTACCGATACACGGTGCCGTCGGTCACATCGCGGTTGCGGATAATGCTGGCGCCGGCCTGGGCGCTCGGCGTGGCGAAGGCCAGTTCGACCGCGTTCCGGCCGCGGCGCAGGCGGGCCGCCGGAATCACGAGGTGATGCCGATT
>CAITQY010000790.1 GCA_903894655.1 uncultured Gemmatimonadota bacterium | reverse complement strand
AGAACTGCAACTGCTTCAGTGCGTACCCCGTACTCCCCACTCCATACCCATACTGATTTTTATGTCATCCTTTTGGATTCATTCGAGTGCGGTCGTGATCGGTGATGTGTCGCTCGCCGATGATGTGAGCGTGTGGCCGACGGCGGTGATTCGCGGTGATGTGGAGCGCATCGCGATCGGGGCGCGCAGCAATGTGCAGGATGGCGCGGTGATTCACGCCGATCCGGGGAAGCCGACGATCGTGGGCGAGGACTGCGTGATCGGACACCGAGCGGTGGTGCACGGCACGATCCTGGAGGACGGCGTGTTGGTGGGGATGGGGGCGATTCTCCTCAACAACGTGCGGGTGGGGCGGGGGAGCATCATCGCCGCCGGGGCGGTGGTCACGGAGGGCACGGTCGTACCGCCTGGGTCGCTGGTGGTGGGGGTGCCGGGGAAGGTGGTGCGTGCGCTGAGCGCGGAGCAGCAGGCGGGGACGCTGGAGAATGCGGCGCGTTATGTGGCGCTCAAGGAGGTGCACCGGAAGGGGTCACTGCGGCGGCAGACGTCGTGAGAGCGGGCAATTGTGTGCTGCCGGTGTGACTGCAAGCAAAAACGCGCTGGCGTGCGCTGAACGAATGTGATCGAGCGCCGCGGTGGCGTGTCGGCGTGCTGTGTTGATGCTGCGGTGGGCGGTGTGCGCCTTGCCACGTCAATCGCTTGGTGTACAACAGTTTGCGCGATGCTGTCGGCACTGTCGAGACAGTAGGGCGATGTCGCAATGGCTGTGCCCGCTCCAGCGTGACAGTTGGTGTGCTCACAAAAGCTGGCGTCGGTGGACAACTTCGGTGGCCTCGCACATCCGTGATCTGCCTCGTGCAACATGTTCGCCGCGAACGACTTACGGCACTACTTGTGCGGCCTCACGAACGGAGGCACCATACCCGCCCACTCGACCCCCCGCGCAGTTCTCAACGATGCGCGTGAGAACGTCGAGTTCCGGTCATTGTGTACCGCCCCACGCCAACTGCAGGAGCTTCACGAATGCCATTTTCCGCCACGCCGCCGGATGGACTGGTCACGCTGTCGTCCAATGCTCGGACCGTGCTCGACAAGCGCTATCTGGTCAAGGACAAGTCCGGTGCGTCGGTGGAGAAGCCGGAAGACATGTTCTGGCGTGTGGCGACGGTGGTGGCGGAAGCCGACCGTCGGTACGGGGCGAGTGACGGGGCGGTGCAGGCCGTGGCGGAGGAGTTCTACTTCCTGATGACGCAGCGTCGGTTCGAGCCGAACTCGCCGACGCTCATGAACGCCGGCCGTCCGCTGGGCCAGCTCTCCGCCTGCTTTGTGCTGCCGGTGGATGACGCGCTCAGCAACGGACAGAGCGGCATTTACGACACGTTGCGTAGCATGGCGTTGATCCATCAGTCGGGCGGCGGCACCGGCTTCTCCTTCTCGCGGTTGCGCTCCAAGGGCAGCATGGTGCGGAGCACGACCGGCGTGGCGTCGGGGCCGATTTCGTTCATGGAACTGTACGACGCGAGCACGGACGCGGTGAAGCAGGGCGGCACCCGTCGTGGCGCGAACATGGGCATCCTGCGCGTCGATCACCCCGATGTCCTCGACTTCATCGCGAGTAAGGAAGACCTCACCAAGATCACGAACTTCAACATCTCGGTGGGCATCACCACGAAGTTCATGGACGCGGTGAAGGCCGACGCCAGCTACGACCTGCTCGATCCGTCGAATGGTCAGGTCACCGGTCAGGCGCGCGCGCGCGACGTGTGGGACAAAATGATCCTGGGCGCGTGGCGCACCGGTGAGCCGGGCGTGTTTTTCATCGACGAAGCGAACCGCTACAACCCGGTGCCACACTTGGGTGCGTACGAGGCGACGAACCCGTGTGTCACCGGTGATACCCTCGTCGCGACGAGCAACGGCTTGGTGCCCATCGCTTCGCTGGCCGCTGCGAACGAGGCGCTTCCCGTTACGCTCGATGCCCGATTCAGCGCCGGCCGCGTAGGCCCGGCTGGCGTGCCGTTCGCCAGTGGTGTGAAGCCGGTGTTCCGCGTGGGGACGCGTGAGGGCTACGAGATTCGCGTGACGGCCGACCATCGGTTCATGACCGCGCGTGGCTGGGTGGAGGCGCAGTCGCTCACCGAGGGCGACGCCCTGCACATTCAGAATGTGAAGGGTGGGTTCGGCACCACGGGCACGTCGGAAGAGGGGCGCGTGCTTGGCTGGCTCCTCGCGGACGGACATATCACGGGTGACTCCGGTCACGGCGCGGTGTTGGGTTTCTGGGGCGATGATCGTGAAGTCGCCACGTCGTTCTCGAACGATGTGAATGACATGCTGGGGCTGAGCGGACGCGCACCGGTTGGCGTGGTGGACATCCCGTCGCGCGAGATGGCGACCGTGAGCAGCACGCGCCTGCGGGCGATGGTGGCTGAGCGCTTTGGCGTCACCGCCGAGTCGAAGCTCGATTGCGTGCCAGCTGCGGTGTTGGCGGGTACGGAAACGATGCAGCAGGGGTTTCTTCAGGCCTTGTTCACCGCCGATGGACACGTGAGCGGCACGCCAGAGAAGGGCGTGTCCGTGCGGCTAACGTCGATCTCGACCGCCTTGCTGCAGGATGTACAGCGCATGCTGCTCAACTTCGGCATCGCGTCGCGCATCTATCGTGATCGTCATCCTGCGCGCACGGTAACCATCAAGGGATCTGAGGTGTCGTGCCAGGCCGATCACGATCTCGTGATTTCACGCGACAACGTGTTGCGCTTCGCCGAAGAAATCGGCTTCCTGACACGCGCCAAGAGCAACGCGCTGATTTCGCGCGTGGCGAGCTACGGCGCACGTGGACCGTATCGCGAATCGTTCACGGCTCGCTTTGCGCGCATCGAGGCCGCGGGTGAGGAAATGGTGTACGATCTCACCGAGCCGCTCACCCATTCGTTCATTGGTAACGGTTTCGTGGTACACAACTGTGGCGAGCAGCCGCTGTTGGCCTACGACGTGTGCAACTTGGGCTCAGTGAACGTTGGCTACTATGTGAACAACGGACAGGTCGACTGGGACGCGATGCGTCGCGATATCGCGCTCAGCACGCACTTCCTCGACAACATCATCGACGTCAATAAGTACCCGCTCCCGGAAATCGATTCACTCTCCAAGCGTATCCGTCGCATTGGCTTGGGCGTGATGGGCTTTGCCGACATGCTGGTGCGCCTGGGCATTCCGTACGACAGTGCCGAAGGCGTGGAGATGGGCCGCAAGGTCATGGCGTTCCTCGATGTCGAAGGGAAAAAGGAAAGCGAGCGACTGGCAAATGAGCGCGGTGCCTTCCCCGAGTGGGCGCGCTCCATCTTTGGTCCCGACGCCACGTGCGCGCGCGATGAGCAGGGCGAGCGGATCCGCCCCATGCAGCTGCTGCGTAATTGCAACGTGACGACGGTGGCGCCCACCGGCACGATCTCCATCATCGCCGGTTGCTCCAGCGGACTCGAGCCGTTGTTCGCCGTGGCGTTCATGCGCAATCAGGCCGGCGTGATGATGCCTGATGTGAACGAAGACTTCGTGGCGATCGCGAAGGCCGAAGGCTGGTACAGCGACGAACTCATGGAGCGCATCGCGAAAACGGGCACGGTGAAGCACGCCGACGTGCCGCTCAAGTGGCAGGCGGTGTTCAACACGGCGAACAACATCGCGCCGGTGTATCACATCCAAATGCAGGCGGCCTTCCAGGATCACTGCGACTCAGCGATCTCCAAGACCACCAACTTCGGCTATGCCGCCACGCAGGACGACGTGCGCGCGATCTACGAGATGGCGTACGACATGAAGTGCAAGGGCGTCACGGTGTACCGCGACGGCTCGCGCGACAACCAGGTGCTCAGCACCGGCGCCACGCAGGACGCCGCTGCCAAGCGTGACGATGCCAATGCCGCCGGCGCCCCGGACGCGCCGAAGGCCGACAAGGCCACGACCGACGCGGCGGCCGCGCTGAAGCGCGAACTCGGCGAGTTGCAGGGGACGATGGCCGAGTTGCAGAACGAGCTCGATCGTACCAAGAAGGCGCTGTTCAGTGCCGAGGCTGAGAACGCCAGCCGTCGTGGCAAGCGCTCGCGCCCCGAAGTGATGCGCGGCACCACCATCCGCAAGGAAACGCCGCTCGGCGTGATGTTCGTGAACATCACCGAAGACGAGAAGGGGCAGCCGTTCGAGGTGTTCCTCAACCTCGGGAAGGCCGGTGGTTCCGCGATGGCCGACGCCGAAGCGATCGGTCGCTTGGTGTCGCTGGCGCTCCGCAGCGGCATCTCGCTGCAGGAAATCCACCGGCAGCTACGCGGCATCTCCAGCGATCGCGCAGTGGGCCTCGGACCGAATAAGGTGCTCTCGCTGCCCGACGCGGTGGGGATCGCGCTGGAACAGTGGTGGCGTGACAAGCAGGGCGTGCAGACGGACCTGTTGGCGGGCGGTGCGCATGCGGGTATGCCGACGCCGGTGAGTCCGATGATGCCCACGCCCGTTGGGGGCGTCCCGCTCACGCGTCCGCCGATGACGAACGGTGCCGAGCAGCTGCAGCCGATCGAATTCGGATCAGGCGGCGGGGAGGTGTTTATGGGCACTTGCCCCGACTGCGGATCGCAGCTGGAGTTCGCGGAAGGGTGCGTGAAGTGCCACGTGTGCGGGTTCAGTGAGTGCGGGTGACCGCGCGCTGAGGTTCGTGTCGGGACGTAGAAGTGTGTTGACGACTCGGGCTAAAGTCTCTTGACGCCCTGATTTTAAAGACAGACGCCGCCGCTCTTCGGAGCCGGCGGCGTCTGTCTTTAAGAGTCGGGCGT
>CAITQY010000789.1 GCA_903894655.1 uncultured Gemmatimonadota bacterium | reverse complement strand
TTCTCTGCGCGGCGCGCTCGAAGTGGCCGGCACCGGCGTGCTTGGTGCTCGTGCGTCGCAGGATGTGGCGCGTCGTCTGGCGCCGGGGGCGCTGGCCCCGCAGGTGGCGCAGCGTCTCGGCCGTGCCGTGACCGTGGCCGGCGTGTTGGCCGCGATCACGGTCGGCGCGTTGTCGTGGTCGGCTCGCCACGCACCCGATGGCTTCGCCGCCACGGTGCATCCGGTACGCGCCTGGCGCGGCACCCTGCTGCCGGCGCTGAGCTTCGAAAAACTTCCTACGCTCGTCCCGCGTGGCATGCCGGTGTCGGTGCGCGTGCGCGCCGAGGGGCGCAACAGCGTGACCATCTCGCGTCGTGCCGAAGGGGAGGCGTGGCGCGATACCACGCTCACCGTGCGCGCCGACGGACTCGCCACGCTGGCGCTCGGCGCCGTGTCGGCACCGATCACCGTACGCGTGAACGACGGCCGCGCGCCGGAATTGAACGGCATCATCACGGTGGCCGACCGCGGCTGGATTGGTGATGTCGCGCTGTTCGCTGACTATCCGGCGTATCTCGGTCGTACCGATGAATCGATGGAGCCGGTGCCGCCGCTGCGCGTCCCGCGTGGCACGCAGGTGCGTGTCACGGCGATGCTGCGCGGCGGCGCGCGCGATGCCATGCTGACCGATGGTCGTGATACCGTACGATTCCCCGCGTCGGTGAACGGGGCGGCGGTGTCGGCGATTCTTCCGCTCGATCACGACGGCAGCTGGAGTTGGATCGCCTCGGCCACGCCCCAGGCCGATGCCGCAACGCTGCCGCCGGAGCTGCCCGATGCGCTGGCCTTTACCGTCGTGCCCGACAAGCGGCCGGAGGTCTCGATCGTGTCGCCGGCATCGGATACCGCAATCGGTCCGACCGGTATCGTGCCCGTGTACGTCGACGCCAGTGATGATCACGGCGTGAGCAATGTCTCGCTGCAGCTGTGGCGCGAGAGCGTTGGCGCCACCGGTGCGGTGACGCGTGAGCGCATCGACGTGGCCTCGCCGTCGTCGCCGTTGTTCGAAGGCGGCGCCTCGATCACGCTGGACGGACGGAAGCTCGAACCCGGTGACCGGCTGCATGTGACCGCGATCGCCACCGACGACTCGCCGTGGCGGCAGACCACCGTGAGCGCCGAAGTGCTGTTGCGCGTCCCGAGTCTCACCGAGCAGCGCGCCATGGCGCGTGCGTTGGCCGACTCGCTGGCGTCGCAGGCGCAGCGGTTGGCGCAGCAGGAGAAGCGACTGCAGCAGAACACCGATGCCGCCGCGCGCAATCGCGATCTCAAGGGCGGCGGCACGTCGGAAGAGGCGAAGGCCAACGGCAACGCGAAGAGCGAAGGCGGCAAGAGCCAGTCGATGAGCTTCTCGGCGGCGGAAAAGGCGAAGCAGCTGGCGCGCGATCAGCAGCAGCTGGGTGCCAAGGTTGATTCGCTGCGGCAGAATGCGAAGGAGCTCGAGTCGCGCTTGAAGAACGCGAATGCACTCGATACCGCGTTGGCGTCGCGCATGAAGGACATCCAGAAAATGCTGCGCGATGCGATGACCCCCGAGATGCAGAAGCAACTCGAGGAGCTCAACAAGAATTCCGAACGGCTCAGCGGCACCGAAGCGCAGAAGTCGATGCAGCAGCTCGGCGAGCAGCAGAAGCAGATGCGCGAACAGTTGGAGAAGAGCGCCGAGATGCTGAAGCGCGCTGCGCTCGAGGGTGCGATGCAGACGCTGCGCGACGACGCCACGGACTTGGCGAAAGCGCAGAAGCAGACCGCCGACCGCATGGACGGGCGTCCGGGGGAAAGCCGGCAAAGCGATGGCGCGCCCTCCAACCCGAAGGAGCTGGCCGATCGCGCCCGTGAACTCGAGCGTGAAGTGCAGGCGCTGGCCAAGCGCTTGGAAGAGGCGGGCGCCAAGCCGGGGGCATCGAAGACGCGTGCCGCGCAGCCGTTGGTGAATCAGGCCGCCGATGCGATGCAGAAGGCGGCGCAGAGCGCGGCGCAGAAGCAGGCCGGCGAGCAGGGCGACGCTAAGGCGGGTGAGAAGGGTGAGGCGAAGCCGGGTGAGAAGCCGGGCGAGAAGGATC
>CAITQY010000788.1 GCA_903894655.1 uncultured Gemmatimonadota bacterium | reverse complement strand
TGTCCGGTCAGCAGCGACGTGACCGTGCCAGACGCGAGGGCACGAACGAAGGCACCGTTGCCGGCACCATCGCGCGTGGTCACGGTGTAGCCGAGCCACTTTTCATCGTCGTCGAACGCGAAGGCGGTCACGCCGTCGATGCGCTGCTCGGTGCCGGCGGTCAGATCACGCAGCACCAAGGTGACGCCATTCTCGCGACGGGGGCCGATGAGGGCGGTCGGTGCCGCCGCGGGCGCACCCGGCGTTGATCCGGCCCCATTGCGCGGAGCCGTCGTGGTGTCTTCCAACAGATAGGCGAGGAACCGCCCGCCGTTGCGGGCGAGTCGATACGAGCGCACGCCGGCGACCCGGGTGACCATACCGTCGGCGAGATTCATGATTCCCATGCCGTTGCGCGGGGCCGGCGTGCCACGGCGGGTGCGGGCCCGTTCCACGTCGGCGCGCGAGGCGTAGACCGTGAACGCGACGAACTTGCCATCGGCACTGAACTGCGCGGGCTGCGCGCTGAACTGGGCGGCCGAGTCAGCGGAGGGTTGCAGCTGCGGCCGGCCGGTGAATCCGCGCGGTGCGCGATACTCGGTGGCGGCGGCGGTGGCGCGAACCACCAGTTCCCCTTCGCCCACGACAGGGCTCAGCGTGTACGCCGCCCATTTTCCGTCGTTCGACAACGACGAGCCGGAGATCGTCCGCCACTCGTCGTAGGTATCCTGGGTGATGGGCTTCTTGCCGGCAGGAAGGGGCGGCGGCGTCCAGCGCGAGACACTGGAGTACGGATTGGCCGGGACGGGTGCCGGCACGGGTGCCGGGACCGAGGTCGCGGGCTGCGCTTTCAGCAGGGAGGCGCCAACGAGGCCGGTAACAAGGGCCGAAACCGATGCCGCGCGGATCGCGCGGTTGGCGGTAGCGCGGGACGAACGATTCACTGGCGATCGCATCATCTGATGGGGTGCGAGACGTGAGACGGGCTGGTCGTTCGGAGCACGGAGCCCCAACTTGAGCCTGAGCCTGTTGGGGAAAAGCTTAACGGCGCGGCTCCGACCGCGTGAGGAATTCGATGAGACGGTTGCTCGGCTACTTTGTGCGTGGACTGGTGCTGCTGGCCCCACTGGTCGTGACCGTGTGGGTGTGCTGGCTGGTCTTCAAGAACGTGGACGGATGGCTTGGGCTGCCCATTCCCGGCGCGGGGTTCGTGGCGACGCTGTTGCTGATCACCGTGGTCGGATTCCTCGGATCCAACCTGCTTACGCGATCGGCGGTCAACGTGCTGGAGGGGCTCATGACGCGCCTCCCCTTCGTGCGCCTACTGTACGGATCGACCAAGGATCTGCTGAATGCGTTCGTGGGTGAGAAGCGACGCTTCGATAAGCCGGTCTCACTCGATCTGTCGCCAGACGGCGGCGTGCGACTGGTAGGATTCGTGACGCAGGAGTCGCTGGCGCACCTCGGCATGGACGAGTACGTGGCCGTGTACTGCCCACACTCGTACAATTTCTCGGGCCAACTGCATCTGGTCCTGGCGACCCGCGTCCGCGCGCTCGATGTGGCGAGCGCGGACGCGATGGCCTTTGTGGTGTCCGGCGGGGTGTCCGGACTCGTCCCGGCCGCCCTTTCCACTGGCGAGAACGCCAACATCCGGAGCTCCTGAATGTTTTCCCGACATCGCATCACGTGGGCCGCGCTGGTGATAGGTTCTTCGCTCGGCGCCTCGACGTTTGTGGCCCGCGTGGCGATCGCGCAAGGGGCGGCGATACCGGCGCCAGCGGCGAAGCCGATCCTCCTCGTGCCCGACGCGGTGTTCGACGGGGTGAGCAACGCTCCGCAGCGTTGTTGGGTGGTGCTCGTACGCGGGGCCCGCATCGCGGCGGTGGGACCGGCGGCCAGCGTGGCGGTACCGGCCGATGCCGAGCGCATTGCGTTGCCCGGCACGACGCTGATGCCGGGGATGAGCGATCTCCACAGTCACGTGCTGTTGCATCCCTACGACGAGACCCCGTGGAATGATCAAGTGCTGCGCGAGTCGCTCGCGTTACGCACGGCACGCGCGGTGAATCATCTGAAGGCCACGCTCGATGCGGGCTTCACGGTGTTGCGTGACCTGGGCACCGAAGGCGCGGAGTATGCCGATGTGGGGCTCAAGGAAGCCGTGGACCAAGGGATCATTCCCGGCCCACGACTCTTCGTCACGACGAAGGCGATCGTGGCCACCGGCTCCTACGGTCCGAAGGGCTTCGGGGTCGAGATCGGTGTGCCACAGGGCGCAGAGGAAGCGGACGGCATCGACGGGGTGACCCGCGTGGTGCGTGACCAGATCGGCCATGGCGCGGACTGGATCAAGATCTACGCCGATTACCGCTGGGGACCGCGCGGTGAGGCGCGTCCGACTTTCTCGAACGAAGAGTGGGCCGCGATCGTGCGCACCTCGATGTCGAGCGGCCGACCCGTGGTGGCGCACGCGAGCACGGTGGAAGGGATGACGCGCGCGATCATGGCCGGCGTGGAGGACATCGAGCATGGGGACATGGCGACGCCCGCGGTCTTTGCGCTCATGAAGCAGCACAACGTGGCGTTCTGCCCCACCCTGTCGGCGACCGAGAGCACGACGCGCTATCGCGGATGGAAGAAGGGCGTGGATGCCGATCCGGCCGGCATCGTGCAAAAGAAGGCCATGTTCAAGGCGGCGCTGGCGTCGGGTGTCACCATCTGCAACGGCAGCGACGTGGGGGTGTTTGCCCATGGGGCGAACGCGCTGGAGCTGGAACTCATGGTGGAATACGGTATGTCTCCGGTGGCGGCGCTCCAGGCGGCGACCAGCGTGAACGCGCGGATCATGCATCGCGAGACCGAGTTCGGCCGCGTGGCGCCGGGACTGCTGGCGGATCTGGTCGCGGTGACCGGCGACCCGAGCCAGAACATCCGGGCGCTCCGCGCGGTGCGACTCGTCATGAAGAACGGCGAGATCATTCGCCGCTAACGGCAGGGCAATCTCGCTGCGGCACTGGACATCAACCCGTTTGGGCGGGAAGGTTAGGTGTTGCGCGAGGCGGCCCGAACCGCCTCGCCGCCGTCCGCCCCCCTTCCCCACCCATCGGAGCACGCTTGTCTTCGTCCAACACCGGCTCGAACGAAGCCTGGGGTAGTCGCATCGGTCTCATTCTCGCCATGGCGGGTAATGCAGTCGGTCTCGGCAACTTCCTCCGCTTTCCGCGTCAAGCTGCCGCCAACGGTGGCGGTTCGTACATGATCGCGTACTTCATCGCGCTGCTGCTGCTTGGCATCCCGCTCATGTGGATCGAGTGGGGCGTCGGCCGCAACGGAGGCCGCTACCGCAAGGGACACCTGCCCGGCATGTTTGCCGCGATCTGGAAGCACCCAGCGGCGAAGTATGTGGGCGTGGTGGGTATGGTCGTGCCGCTCGGCATCATGATCTACTACACGTACATCGAAAGCTGGACACTGGCGTTTGCGATCTTCTCGGCGACCAAGGACTACTGGGGGATCACCACGCAGGAAGGCATGATCGGCTACTTGCGGTCGTTCCAGGGACTGACGCCGGCTGGCGGTACGGAGTACCACGCGTCGTATACCCCGTACGCGTTCTTCGCGTTCACGATGCTGATCAATATTTACGTGCTCTCGAAGGGTGTCTCGGGCGGCATCGAGAAGCTGGCCAAGATCGGCATGCCGGTGCTGTTCCTCTTCGCGATTGTGTTGGCAGGCGTCGTACTCACACTGCCGGCGCAGCCCGGTGTGGGTGCTACGCCGGCGCAAGGACTGGAGTTCATCTACGCACCGGACTTCTCGCGCCTTGGCTCGCCGGGCATTTGGTTGGCCGCGGCCGGACAGATCTTCTTCACATTGTCGGTGGGCATGGGCTCGCTACAGGCGTACGCGTCGTACTTGTCCACCAAGGACGACATCGCGTTGAACGGCATCGCGACGGCCGCGACCAACGAAACCGCCGAAGTGGTGCTGGGTGGGTCGATCGCCATTCCGGCGGCGGTCACGTTTTTCGGCGTGGCCGGTGCGATGCAGATCGCGCAGGGCGGTTCGTTCGACCTTGGCTTCGCCACCATGCCGGTGGTGTTCCAGCAGATCGACAAGACGCTGCCGATTGGCAATCTCCTCGGCGTGATGTGGTTCGGCCTGCTGTTCTTTGCCGGTATCACCTCGTCGGTTGCCATGCTCACGCCAATCACGGCGTTCTTCCGTGAAGAGTTCGGCTGGAAGCGTGAGAGCGTCGCGTGGTCGTTCGGCGCGATTTGCTTCGCGCTCGGGCTGTTGCACGTCACTTGGCTCGGCCATGGTTTCCTGGACGAGTGGGACTATTGGGTCGGCACGTTCGGTCTGGTGCTGGTGG
>CAITQY010000787.1 GCA_903894655.1 uncultured Gemmatimonadota bacterium | reverse complement strand
TCGATTTTGCGCTCTCCAATGCCCTCAACTCCGGCATCCGTCGCATCGGCGTCGCCACGCAGTACAAGGCGCACAGTCTGATTCGCCACTTGCAGCGCGGCTGGAACTTCCTGCGCCCCGAGCGCAACGAAAGCTTCGACATCTTGCCGGCCAGTCAGCGCGTCAATGAAACGCAGTGGTACGACGGCACAGCCGACGCGGTCTATCAGAACATGGACATCATCGAAGCGTATCACCCGGAGTACATGGTGATCCTCGCCGGTGACCATATCTACAAGATGGATTACGAGCTGATGCTCGAGCAGCACGTCGACCAGAATGCGGACGTCACCGTCGGCGTGCTTGAAGTGCCGCGGAAAGACGCCTCCGGCTTCGGCGTGATGCAGGTCGATGCCGACGATCGCATCATGCACTTCCTCGAGAAGCCAGCCGATCCGCCGGCGGTCCCGGGTAGCCCGGACACGTCGCTGGCCAGCATGGGGATCTACGTGTTCAAGACGACGTTCCTGTTCGAACTGCTGCGTCGTGATGCCGCCGACCCGAGCTCGTCGCGCGACTTCGGGAAGGACATCATTCCGTACGTCGTGGCGAACGGCAAGGCGGTGGCGCACCGCTTCGGCACCTCCTGCATAAAGGCCGATCGCGAAGTCGAAGCGTACTGGCGCGACGTGGGCACGATCGACGCGTACTGGGAGGCGAACATCGACCTCACCAGCGTCGTCCCGTCGCTCGACTTGTACGATCAGGATTGGCCGATCTGGTCGTACAGCGAGATTACGGCCCCGTCCAAGTTCGTCCACAACGATACGCACCGTCGTGGCGCCGCCATCAATTCGCTCGTAGCCGGCGGCTGTATCGTGTCGGGCTCGCACGTCGAGAAGTCACTGCTCTTCACCGGCGTGAAGGTGCATTCCTTCGCACATCTCGATGGCGCGGTGGTGCAGCCCTACGCCGAGATCGGGCGTGGTGCGCGACTGCGCAACGTGGTCATCGATCGTGGCGTAGTCATTCCCGCCGGACTGGTGGTCGGCGAAGACCCCGAGAAGGATGCTCGTCGGTTTCGGAGAACCGACAAGGGGCGCGTGCTGATCACGCAACCGATGATCGACAAGCTCCCGGAGTGACGACGAGATCTGAGCAGTCAGTAGTCAGTCGCTGATATCAGACTGGGTATAGTGGTCAGAGTACAGCAGCGACAGTGCTCAGTGCCGAGTGTTTGATGACCACGGCGTATTCCGCAGCGCCATCGTGGTCGCCGCACACAGAAGCAACCACATGCTCGAAACCGAGCACTGTCGCTGCTGAATTCTGAGCACTATACGAAGCAGACGCCTGAATTCTGTAGCTGAATTCTGAGCTGTTCTCTGAGCTGTCCGCTACGCGTTCAGATTGTACCGCATGATGCCCGCGTGCACGCCCGTCATGTCACGCTCCAGTTCGTACACGTCACCACGTGGCCCCGGCGCCACGGCCAGCAGGGCCTGCAGCGCGGACCGCTCCGCCGCCGAGAACTCCAACGA
Organism: uncultured Gemmatimonadota bacterium; assembly: GCA_903894655.1. GTDB lineage: Bacteria > Gemmatimonadota > Gemmatimonadetes > Gemmatimonadales > Gemmatimonadaceae > Gemmatimonas. The sequence continues at coordinate 4,009 of CAITQY010000787.1, read as the reverse complement.
CAGCGACGACAACGTGGCCCGCAGGTGATCGGCGTGTCGTGCACCGACAATCACCGACGTCACGGCCGGTTCGTCGAGCACAGCACGCAGCGCCACCGTACCGATCGTGCTCGCGTGCGCATCGGCGATGTCGCGCATGGTGCGCAGCAGCTGCTGAAACGCCGCCCATCCGCCAAACTCGTCGATGATCAGCCTGTACTTCACCAACGAGCGGTTCTCGAGCGGCTCGATCGGCTCGCGCACACCAAGCCAGCGCTCGTGAAAGAAGCCGCCAGCCAGTGCGCCGTACGTGAGCAAACCCACACCACGTTCGGCGCAGAGCGTCGCCATGTCGCCCAAGGCGCGGCGATCGAGCAGTGAGCACTGCACCTGATGCGACACCACCGGAATTCCCGCGTCGAGCAGCGCGCGCAGGCGCGGGGTGTCGAAGTTGGTGACGCCGAGTTGGCGGATCTTGCCGATGCGCGTGAGCTCCGCGAGATGACCGGCCGCGTCGAGCCATCCCGGGACGTCGAAGTTCCACCAGTGGAACTGCACCAGATCGAGCGCCTCCACCCCCAGCCGCGTGAGCGAGCGATCGATCAGTCGTTCGAGATCGGCCCGCGTGAGGGTGCGAAGCGCATCGCGATCGGGCACGCACTTGGTGTGCACCCGAATCGTCGGTGCGGCGGCGCCATACCGTTCGTGCCAGCCGCGCAGGAACTCGCCGATGAGTTCCTCCACGCCGGTATAAATGTCGGCACAGTCGAAGGCCGTGATCCCGGCCTCGGCGAAGGCCATCATGTCGGCGATGGCCTCCGCGCGGTCGACGGTGCCATGGCCACCGGCCAACTGCCAGCCGCCCTTGATCAGACGGGGCACCACGTAGCCGGGAGCGAGTTCGCGCGTGGGAACGGGCTGACGGTGCGCGGCGCTCACGATTCCTCCGCCGCCGGCAGCGGCACCAGCGTCACGTCGGCGTGGCGGAACGTCGTGGTGCCGGTGCGCGTGATACGGAACCGCCCACCGCAAAACGGGTCGGGACAGGCGATCTCGGCGTCGGTCGTCATCCAGTCGTTGGGATGGGTGGGACGCTGCTTGGCCGGCAGCAGCGGCAGGAGCGCGGCCAACGGATAAAGCGGAAATGTCTGCCCTGCCGGGAATGCCAGGTTCTCGCCGCGCAACGTGAAGAAATCACCCGCCTGATGGTTGCACACCATGGGGCGGTCGGTGGCGATCACCTCCACCCGCAGATCGAACAGCGTGAAGGCGTCGTCGCGCGAGGGCGACAGCGCATGCCGCGTGGGTTCCCCATTCATCTCAGACATAGCGCGAACGATAGCGCCACACGACCTTCTTCTGCCATATGCCACGCCATACGCCGAATCCATCGCCCTCCCCTGCCCCGCCGCCAGCGCCGCTCACGTTCTACGGCGGACTCGCCGGAGCGCTCGCCCCCTTCGCCGCGTTCCTCAGCGGCGTGGCGTGGCTGGCGCTGAACGGCGCGCCCGACGAAAAAGGGTTCTGGCCGATCTTGCTGGGGGCGCTGATGCTGGGACTGCTGCTGGCCAAGGATCGCGAGCGGTACGCCGAGGCGATGCTCGATGGCATGAGCGAACGCGTCGTGATGGTAATGCTCTGTGCGTGGCTCTTTGCTGGCGTGATGGGCGCCGTGTTGAGCGCCGGTGGGTTGGTCACGGGGCTCGCTTGGGCTTCGCGCACCGTGGGGCTTGGGGGCGGGGCGTATGTGGCCGCGACCTTTCTCACCACCGCCATCGTGTCGACGGCCACCGGCACCAGCTTCGGCACGATCCTGCTGTGCGGTCCCATTCTGTATCCCGCCGGCGGGGCGGCCGGTGCCATGCCGGCGGCGCTGATGGGCGCGGTGCTCGCCGGCTCGACGTTCGGCGACTCGATGTCGCCGGTGTCGGATACCACCATTGCGTCGAGCGGTACGCAGCGCGTGGACATCGGCGGTACGGTGCGTAGCCGGCTAAAGTACGCCGTCCCCGCCGGGCTGGTGGCCCTGGTCGCGTCGGCACTGCTGGGGGGTGGCGGACCGGTTTCCAACATCGTAGCGCAGACCGCCTCAGACGCGGCACCGTCGTCGCCGAACGGGCTGGTGTTGCTGCTCTCCCCCGCGCTCGTCATCGCGATGCTGCTGCGCCGCACGCATCTCATCACCGCCTTGCTGACCGGCGTGGCCACGGCGGTGGTCATCGCCCTCGCCCTGCAGCTGGTCACACCGTACGACCTGCTGCACATCGCGCCCGGCACCTTCGGGGCCACCGGCGTGCTGGTGGACGGTATGCAACGCGCGATCGGCGTCAGTGTGTTTACGCTACTGCTGGTGGCACTGGTCGGTACGCTACAGGCCACCGACGTGCTCGACCGACTGGTGCAGGCGTCGCAACGTCGCGCCCATTCGCCGCGCGCGGCCGAGGGGTGGATGGTAGGTGTGGTATCGGCCGCCGTGTTGCTCACCACGCACAGCGTGGTGGCCATTCTCGCCGTCGGGGAGTTTGCCAGGCAGACCGGTGAACGCTTCGGCATCGATGGCTATCGACGGGCCAATTTGCTCGACCTCACCGTCTGCACGTGGCCGTTCCTGTTGCCGTATTTTCTGCCCACGATTCTCACGGCCAGCGCCAGTCGCAGCGGCGAGGCCTTCGGCATGCCGCCGCTGGCCGCCGGCACCGTGGGGCTCTACAACACGTACGCGTGGGCACTGGTGGCGATGGTGCTGTTCGCGGTGATCACCGGATACGGAAGCGAACGCCGCTCACGTTGACAGCTGCAGCCTCACGGCACCGGCGCAACCGCGCGTACGACTGGTGATCATCACCTCGGCGGAACGGGCATCGGCATCGGCGATGACATCGCGCCGCCACGCACCATCCGCTCCACCGGACGTTGCAGCGTCACCATCGTCGCGCCGAACACCGCCGGCGGCTGCACTTGCACCGACCGAACCGTCGATGACAGCTGCAATTCCGCGCTCACCGGAAACCGCACGGCGTGTCCGCTGCCATCGGTCGTGGCCACGCGTTCCATCATCTCTGTGCGCAGGGCCTGCTGCACCTCGCCGGCCGATGGCCACACGTAGCGCGCCAGCACACGCGGCGGCGCCCCGTTGGCGCGCACGAGCAGCGTGCGCTCGATGTCGCGCTGTGCGTCCAACAGCTTGGAGGCAAAGCTGGCGGGCGGGAGGCTCGCCAGCGTGCCAAGCGCTTGCGCGGCGTTCATGTCGGGAAAAAAGCGCCGTCGCAGCACCGCCGACCACGGCACCAGCACCCGCACCCCCACAAAGCCCCCCTCGCGTACGCTCAGCGTGATGCTCGGCTCGGCCAGCTCGTGCGCCACCGCGACGCCGCCCATCGTACAGAGCAGCAGCAGTGCGCCGACCACGCGCCTCGTCATCGGGTGCGGCAGTACGATTCGCTGGCCGTCGTCGCCGCGTTGGTGACGAACACGAAGTTCCAGCAGGTAGTGCTGGTGCGCGTGTAGCGGATCTCGAACGCATCGGTACCGACGGTCCAGCGCATCGTGGTGGTGCCACCGATCGCGAGACGGGTCGCCGTGGCGTCAAGCGTCATGTTGGTCGCGCCCCGTTGCGGCGCCCCCGCGGGACGAATCGGCGAATACTTGGCGCCCTGTCCCGCCAGATCCGGACTCGGCACGCCGTGAAAACACGAGAGCACATACGGACTCACGTCGGTCACATGATACGCGTACCCGGCCGGCGCGTTCGGATGCGTGACGGTGTTGCCGCCGCACCCGGCATCACGCGTGGCCGTGGCGCCATCGGGATTGCGATAGCCGAAAATGGCGTAGCCGTCGAGCGCCCATCCCAACGGGTGCGTGTCCCAATAGGTGGCCGACTGCTCGGACATCATGCAGGTGGGCGCGGCGTGATAGTGGTAGTCGTCGGCGCGTCCGGCGTGCCCGTTACACAGGTCGAGGTCGCCCAGCACCTTGGTGTCGCCACCGCCCGCACCGGCGTTGCAGCCGCCCTGCTTGCACGGATTGA
>CAITQY010000786.1 GCA_903894655.1 uncultured Gemmatimonadota bacterium | reverse complement strand
GTGTCGCGCCACGTGGTGGTCAGCAGCTCGGCCGCGCGCAGAAACACCGCGGCGCGGTCTTCCCAACGCCAGCTCGACCACTCGGCCGACGCCGCGGCGCTGGCCGCGATCGCCTCGTGCACCAGCTCCGGGGTGGCCTTGTGGTACGTGGCCAGCACATGGCCGTGATCGCACGGCATCGTGACCGTGCCGGTGTTGCCGGTGTGAATCCGGCGACCACCGATCACGATGGGAATCTCCACCTGCTCGGCCGCCATGCGGTCGAGACGGAGCTTCAGGTTCTTCGTTTCGGGCGAGTTTGGCGCGTACGTACGCACCGGCTCGTTCGCGGCGACCGGCACGCGACGCGTGCCATCGAAGGCGGCAAAAGACATTGAGACGTTCTCCGAGAGGGCAGGATAGGGAAGGGGAAAGCTAGCGTCGTTCGGTTCTTGCAGTACCCTTCGCGCATGGTCCTGCCTTCCGTCCGTCTGCGCGTCCCGTTCCGGCTGTCCCGAACCCGCCGTTCACCGTGGGCGGCCCCGGTCGTGCTCATCCTCGCCCTGACGGCGTGCGAGACGCCGTCCATCCGCTGGGTCGATGCAAGCGCTGAGGCGACCAGCCTGCCGTCGCCACTCACGTACCCGCCGTATGTGGCCACCGACTCCACGCTGCTCGCGTCGTCGCCGTACGCCGACTTTCTCCTCACGCAGGACCTGTGGCGTGAGGCGGGCGGCATCAGCTTGCTCGCACCTGCCGCGGCGGCGATGGTCGAGGCCGGCGACTCGGTGGAGGCCCATGCCATGTTGCCCGCGGTACAGACCGCGCCGGCGCCGCTGACGTCGCTCGGGAACGGCCACGCGCCTCTCGATTCGCTCCGCTGCGCCCGTTCCTTGCGGATCGTCTCGGCTGGTGCACGTGGGCAGGTCGCGGTGTGGTGGAGCCGGGGCGCTGGCGGGCGCGTGCGCCTCACGGCGGCCTGGCGGGATAGCGAGGTCACCCCCTCGGCTGATTTCACCGCTGGAGGGGCCTCAGGCGCCCTGGGGGCCGCGCCGGGGAGCGCGTGGCGAGGGCCAATTATGGTGGACTCGCTCGATCAGGGCCCTGGCGACGCGCAGGCGGCCGATCGCGGTGCTTACGGCTGTGCCCGTCCCGCCCCGAGTGTGGCCATCGACCAAAAGTATGGGTACGTCCACGTCGCCTACGCCCTCACCGGCCCGGAAGGGCCCGGGGTGTTCTACGCGCACCAGATGGACCCGCGGTCGCCGTTCGAGCCGCCGGTCGCGATCCTCTATGGCGACCGCATCGGCGACGCGCGCGTGGCGGTCGATGGTGATGTGGTGGCGGTGGCGTACGAAGATCCGAACAGCGGCGGCGATCGGCGCAAGATCGGCCTCGCCGTGTCGCGCACGTCGGGGCATCTCTTTGAAGACCGCCTCACCGCCAGCGGCGGGATCTCCAACGCCCGCGACCCTCATGTACTCGTGCGCGGCCGTGCCATCGTGGTGGGCTGGAGTGAAACGGCCACCGGCTCTGACCCCATCTTCCGACTGCGGCGTGCCCGCGTGGAGCGTTGACGATGTCGCTTCTTCTTGGTGCCCACTGCATCGACACCGGTGGCATCCCCATGGCCGCGCGCCGCGCCGGTAAGGCGGGCATGCAGGCCCTGCAGATCTTCAGTGCCATTCCGAAGTTCTACAACGACAAAGTCGGCGTGAAACCCGATCGGCTCGCCCGCTTTCAGGAAGCGCTGGCCGAGGCTGGTATTCGGCCCGAGCACGTCATCGTGCATGCCGCGTACGTGATCAACTGCGCCACCCCCGATGAGGAGAAGTGGCAACGTGCGGCTGCCGCGCTGGCCAAGGAGTTCGAGCGCTCCACCGCGCTGGGCGTGGCCGGCGTCTGCTTCCACCCGGGGGCGGCCACCGACGGCGACCGCGACGCGGCGATCGCCCGCGTCTCCGAAGCGATGCGTCGTGCGTTGGCGGCGGTGCCGGCCAGTCACACCCGGTTGCTCATCGAGAACACCGCCGGTGCCGGCACCACGGTGGGGCGCACCCCCGACGAAGTCGGCGCCATGCTGGCTGGCATCCCAGCGGCCGATCGCGCCCGAACCGGCTACGGACTCGATACCTGTCATCTCTTCGCGTCGGGGTATCCAATCGCGACCTCGCGCGCCGATCTCACGCAGGTGCTCGATGCCTTCGAATCGGCCACCGGCGAACCACCGGCCTTCTTTCACCTCAATGACAGCGAAGGCGCCCTGGGCTCGAATCGCGACCGGCATGCGCTGATCGGGGAGGGGCTGATCGGGGCCGACGCGTTCAGTTGGTTGCTGCACGACCGCCGCGCGCAGGGCGTGCCGCTCATCCTCGAGACGCCGCAGGAACGCGCCGACATCGCCGAGGAGGACGATACGCCCGATCCGTGGGACGTGCGCTCGATCGCGCTGCTGCGCGCGCTGGCGACCGCGCCGCCGCGCCCGTGATCGGTCGCTGATGCGCAGCGGGTGGCGGGCCGCGATCGCGGGGATGCTGGTGAGTGCGGCCCTGCCGGCCTGCGAGCGCCGAACGAGGTCGACCACCGGTGCGATCGAGCATCGCGAGGTGCGCGTCGTGGTGGACCGCACCGTCACCCTGGCGGGCGACCTCGCGCTGCCGCCGACGCCGACGCGGGCGGCCACACCGGCGCCGGTGCCGGCCGTGCTGCTGTTGAGTGGCTCCGGCCCGCAGGACCGCGATGGCGCGCGCACCGAGTTGCCCGGCTATCGCCCCTTCGCCGATCTCGCCGACACCTTGCTCGCCGCCGGCTTCGCCGTGCTGCGGCTCGATGACCGCGGCGTTGGGGCGTCCAGCGGACGGGTCGACGGCGCGACGACCGAAGACTTTGCGCGCGATGCCGCGGCGGCGGTCACCTGGTTGCGCAGTCAACCGCGCGTGCACCCGGAGCGGATCGCCCTCGTGGGACACAGCGAGGGGGCGCTGGTGGCCCTCCTGGTGGCGCGCGACGATCCCCGCGTCTGGGTGTTGGGATTGCTGGGCGCGGCCTCACGCCCCGGGCGCGAAATCGCGCGATGGCAGCGCGCGACGCACGTGGCGAGCGATCTCACCACGTGGCCGCCGGCGCAACGTGCGGCGGTGCTGGCGCGTGCCGAATCGGATGCCGATGCAATCGCCGCCACCGATCCCTGGCTGCGCACCTGGTTTGCCCTCGATCCCCGCGCGATCGCGCGTGACGTCCGCCAACCCGTCCTGCTGCTCCATGGCGTGAACGACCGGCAGGTGCCCATCGAGCAGGCCGACGAACTCGCGGCGGCGCTGCCCGACGCGCGCACCGTGCGGCTGCCGCACACCAATCACCTCCTGCTCGAGGACTTCGACGGGGATCCGCGCGGCTACGTGCGCCTCACGGCGCGTCGTGTCGAGGGGGACATGCTGCGCGCGCTGGTCGCGTTTCTCGCGCAGCAAAACGCCCCAAATCGTTTCTCCGAGGGAAGCACGACGAAAAAAACGCGCTGATTTCGGTGCGAAGTGTGCTTTTCAGAGGGAAAAACGTGAAATGCACTATTGCGCGACGTATGGGTGATTGTAGTTTTGGCCGTCCGCTGAGACGTAACCGCGTCTTCGCGAGATCTGTCGAGAGCTGTACCGCTCGACGCGACCCGACGGGCTACCACCTCAGGAGACAACATGGCCGCTGCGAAGAAGTCTGCGAAGAAAGCTGCAAAGAAAGCCGCCCCGAAGAAGGCCGCCGCCAAGAAGGCGCCTGCGAAGAAGGCCGCCCCGGCCAAGAAGGCTGCGGTGAAGAAGGCCGCTCCGGCCAAGAAGGCCGCCGTGAAGAAGGCGCCGGCCAAGAAGGCCGCCAAGCGCACGCCGAACGCGGCGTTCATGAAGGCCCTGACGCCGAGCAGCGAGCTCGCCGCCGTCGTCGGTGACAAGCCGCTGCCGCGCACGGAAGTCGTGAAGAAGCTGTGGCTGTACATCAAGAAGCACGGCCTCCAGGATGCCAAGAACAAGCGCAACATCAACGCCGACGATAAGCTCAAGGCCGTGTTCGGTGGCAAGAAGACCGTCAGCATGTTCGAAATGACGTCGCTGGTCTCCAAGCACCTGTCGTAACTCCTGACGGTCTGCTGCGTATGTTGAAGGGGCGCGTCCGTGATGGGCGCGCCCCTTTGATCTACGCCGTCCTCGACTTCCCAACCGCCCCGCCCGTGGCCTCGAAAAGCAGCGCGTCGAAAAGCAGCACCGATCGCAACAGTGTGGCGAACCTCCGCGCCGGGAAGTCCTCCGGCAAGCCGTCAGGCGGTGGTGGTGGCTCCACCCTCTGGGAAAACGTCAAGGCGATTCTCGTCACCTTGGCCATCTTCCTCGCCATCCGGACGTTCCTGATCGAGGCCTACCGCATCCCCTCGGGGAGCATGATCCCCACGTTGCTCGTGGGCGATTGGCTGTTTGTGAACAAGCTGGCCTACGGCCCGCACGTCCCGTTCACCAACATCAACCTGCCGGGATACGACGACCCCGAACGCGGTGACGTGGTGGTCTTCGTCTCGCCCAATCAGGTCGACCAGCCGAACGATCCGAATCCCATTCTCGTGAAACGCCTCGTCGCCGTGGCCGGCGATACGGTCTGGATGCGTGGTGGGGTCTTCCACGTGAACGGCATGGCCCAGCGTCAGGGCTTCGCGGCCGCCGAAAATCCGAAGGGCGACGGCGGTTTCTCGCATCCGCTCTTCAGCTGGCAGAAGCCCTTCGAAATCCGTGGCACCGCCGCCGGAGATCCGCCCGCGCAGCCCACGCTCGATGATTGGGGCCCCCTCGTCGTGCCCGCGAACTTCCTCTTCATGCTCGGCGACAATCGCTACGACTCCAAGGACGGCCGCTACTGGGGTTTCGTGCCGCGGGAGAATGTGCGGGGACGCCCCGTGTTCGTGTATTACTCGTATGTCGCCGACGAAAGCGTCCGTCCGCTCCCGTTCATCACGGATATCCGATGGGGACGCATCGGGACGATTCTCAAGTAATGACGCGCGCCGCGTGGCGACTCGCCGTTGCGCTGTTCCTTGGCAGCGCGAGCGTGTCGTGGGCGCAGACCGCCGCCGCCACCGGGACCGCCACCGGGACCGTGCGCACCGACACCATCTGGTCGCCATCGTTGGGCGCCAACAAGGCGCTCGTGGTCTATCTGCCGCCCTCGTACACGGCGGCGGCAAAAACCCGCTATCCACTGCTGGTGTATCTGCATGGCCGCACCGGTAGCGAACGCAATTGGGTGGACGCGGGTCGGCTGAATCAGACGATGGACTCGCTGGTACGCGCCGGGGCGCCGGAAGCCATCATCGCCATGCCCGACGGCGATGATGGGTGGTATGCCACCTGGAATCAGCTGGGCGACGCGAACGCCTGTCGGGCCGATTCGGCCCGCCGCGAACCCGCCGCGACCTATTGCGTGCCGTGGACGCGCTACGATGACTACATCGCGCGCGACATCGTGTCGCATATGGACACGCGCTATCGCACCAAGGCCAGCCGCGAGAGCCGCGGCATCGCCGGCCTCAGCATGGGGGGATTCGGCGCGCTCACCGTGGCCTTGCAGTATCCCGACGTCTTCGCGGCCGCGGCGAGTCACTCGGGCGTCGTGTCGCCGCGCTATCTCGGCCCCACGCCGTTTGCGCCACCCCCACGCTATGCCAACACGACGGCCGAGTTGCAGGCAGCGGCGGGGAATCTGTGGTCGGACCTCCGCTGGGTCATGGGTAAGGACACGATCGGCTGGAACGCGCGTGATCCGGGCCGTCTGGCGCAACGCCTCCAGCAACGGGCCGCAACCGGTGGGCCGCGCTTGCCGCAGCTGATGTTCGACGTGGGTGTCGCCGACGCGTATGTCGATCAGAACCGCGACCTGCACGCCACGCTCACTCGTTTGGGGCTGCCGCATCGCTATGCCGAGTGGCCCGGCGCACATAGCTGGGCCTATTGGCAAGCGCATGCCGCCGAAAGCCTGCAGTTCCTGCTGGGAAACGTCGCGGGCCGCTAACCGCACGCGAGAAAAGCTGGCGTCTGCCTCGACGAGGCGTAGCTTGCCAGCATGAGCCGGTTCTTTCCGAAAGACGCCATCCAATGGGGCGAAGAGCGCCTGCATCCGCTGCGCGCGTTCGCCATCCGCACGGTGGAGCCGGCGGGCATCACCGGCGTGGTGCTGCGTCTGTGGCGCGCCGCGCTGCTGGCCAGTACGAACTGGATGCTCTTTGTCGGTGGGCTCGTAGGCGGCGTCCTGTTCCTCTGCGGCATGCTCACCTGGCATCTCGGGAATTTCCCGGTGAAGCGCTGGCCACCTCGTGTGGCCCTGTTTCTAGTCGTTGAAGTGTTTGCCGAAATGGGCACCAGCTCCCTGCTGATCGCCGTCTCGGGCGAGCGCGTGGGATCGCGCGTGGCCGCGTGGGCTGATTGGTGGCCGATGGCCGGCCAAACCCTCGTCGAGCGCACCCTCGTACTCGCCGTCTTCGCGCTCGTGTTGGGCGGGACCGTGCAATTGGTCCGTCGCGCCATGGAACCGCGCGACGCCCCGACACGCGACGCATAACTCAAACCGTAGGCCTTTCTGTGCGCACTCTTTCCGTTCTGTTGCTGGCCGCCGCGTCGGTGTCCACGTCGGCATTCACGCTCGCCGCCCAGCCCGTGGTCACGCCGGCCACCCCCGGCACCCGGACCTCTGGCTCCACGGCGGCCGACACGCTCCGCCCCTTCGGCACGCTACGCGAACAGGCGTTCAAGCAGCAGCAGTGGCTCGAACTGCGCATGGAGCGCACGCTGCCCGCGCTCATGCGGCGCGAAGGCGTCGACATGTGGGTGGTGCCGATGCGCGAATACGCCGAAGATCCGGTCTTCACGGCGATTACGTCGCCCACCACCTTCGCCGCGCGTCGCCGCACGATCTATGTGTTCTTCGATCGCGGGGCGGCCGGTATCGAGCGGATTGCCCTCGGCGGCACGTCGCAGGGGAACGTGTTCAAGGCGGTACGCAGCATGAAGCCGGTACCCGCGCCGGCGGCCGGCAGCCGCGGGAACGAGCGCTCGGCGGAGCTGTGGGGCGACGAACAGTGGAACGTGCTCAAGCAGGTCATCGACGAGCGGAATCCGAAGAAAATCGCGGTGAACACCTCGCGCACCTTTGCGTTCGCCGACGGTCTCACCAGCGGTGAGCGCGATGGCATGCTGCAGGCGCTGGGACCGGCATTGGCCGCCAAGGTGGTGCCGGCTGAAGCACTGGCCGTGGACCTGATCGCGTCGCGCCAGCCGGAAGAAGAAGCCATGTACCGCGAGCTCAATCGCGTGGCGTGGGAGATCATTCAGGAAGCCTTTTCGAGCAAGGTGATCACGCCCGGCGTGACCAAGGCCGACGATGTGCTCTGGTGGATGCGGCAGCGTGTCAACGATCTCGGATTGTCTACCTGGTTCCAGACCAGCGTCGAAGTGCAGCGGCAGTTCGGCAGCCCGGAGCTGGTGGGGGTGAATCCCACGATTCTCAAGGGCGACGTACTCCATTGCGACTTCGGCATCACCGCCCTCGGACTCAATACCGACACGCAGCACATGGCGTACGTGCTCCGCGATGGGGAAACCGATGTGCCGGCCGGGCTCAAGAAGGCGCTGTTGGCGTCGAGCCGCCTGCAGGACATCACCATCAGCGAACTCAAGCCGGGACGTACCGGCAACGACGTGCTGGCCGCCTCGCTCAAGCGCATGCGCGACGAGAAGATCGATGGCACGCTGTACTCGCATCCGATCGGGTTGCACGGCCATGGCGCCGGCGCGCTGATCGGCCTGTGGGATTATCAGGACGGCGTGCCGGGGCGTGGTGACCACAAGGTCATTCCGGGCATGTGGTACTCCATCGAACTGCAGGCTACCACCCCGGTGCCGGAGTGGGGCAACCAGCAGGTCCGCTCGGCGCAGGAAGAAGACGTGATCATCGACGCGAACGGCAAGGTGCGGTGGGCGTTCGGCCGTCAGTCGATGTTCCACATTGTGAAGTGATGGCCGCGCGACGGGAGGCGATGACACTTTCTCCCGCGCACTCCGTAGGGTCACGTCTTCTCTAACGCATCGGGAGCGGCTTCCATGGCATTGGGCGATTTTCTCCGCAAGCAGTTCATCGACGTCATCCAGTGGACCGAATCCGGTCCCGGCGTCCTCATGTATCGCTTCCCCATGCAGGACATGGAGATCCAGAGCGGGGGCCAGCTGACCGTTCGGGAATCGCAGCTCGCGCTCTTCGTGAACGAGGGCCGCGCGGCGGATCTGTTCTCGCCGGGGTTGCATACGCTCCTCACGGCGAATTTGCCGTTGCTCACGAATCTCCAGAATTGGGATAAGGCGTTCCAGTCGCCCTTCAAGAGCGACGTGTACTTCTTCTCCACCCGCGTACAAACGGGACAGCGCTGGGGCACGCAGCAGCCGATTACGATCCGCGACAAGGAATTCGGTGCGGTGCGTCTGCGCGCGTTCGGCATGTACGCGTTCCGCGTGTCC
>CAITQY010000785.1 GCA_903894655.1 uncultured Gemmatimonadota bacterium | reverse complement strand
GCGGTGATCTGGTCGTCGCGACGCAGGGTCGCGCCGCGTGGATCATGGACAACATCTCGGCGTTGCAGCAGATCGGCCCCACCACGCAGAGCGAGTCGTTCGCGCTGTTCAAGACGCGTGACGGCTACCGCACGACGACCACGCCGCAGTTGCTCGGTCCGTCGGTGGACTACTTCCTGGCCAGCGCGCCGGGCGACACCGTGCGTATCGAGATCGTCGATGCGGCCGGCAAGGTCGTGAACAGTTACAAGAGCGGTGTGATTCCGCAGGCGGCGCCGGCCCGTCGCGGTGGCGGTGAGGATGACCCTGATGAATCCATGATGGCGGGCCGCGGCGCACGTGCGACGCTGGTTGCGCCGACGATCAACCTGGTCACCAAGAACGCCGGCATGAACCGCTTCGTGTGGGGCGTGCAACACTCCAACGGACTCGGCTCACCGCCGGGTACGTACACGGTGAAGGTGACAGCCGGCGGCGTCACAAAGACGGTGCCGCTGCGCGTGCGTATCGACCCGCGTTTAGCGTCGGATGGTACGACCGAAGCCGACCTGCAGGCGCAGTACACGCACAACCTGAAGATGCGCGAGATGGTGGCCGACGTGAACGCGCTGCTGGCGCGCGTGCGCACGGCTGAGGCCAAGTACAAGGGCGCCACGGGTGCGGCGGCCGACACGGCCACCAAGGTGAAGGAAGTGAGCGAGATCGTGAACACGCAGCCCATTCGCTATGGCAAGCCGGGGCTGCAGGCGCACATTCAGTATCTCGCCGGTATGACGGCGCGGGCTGACCAGAAGGTGGGTCAGGACGCATCCGAGCGGTACACGTTCCTGCGCAAGGAATTGGAAGCCGCGAAGGCCAAGCTCGATCGCGCGATCGGGCCGGCCACCCGCATGTAATCGCGATCGATGCTTGATGCAATTCGCAAGTTTATCGGAGACAGCGTGCCGGGGACTCCCGGCACGCACTCCCGGGTGCACGCGAAGGCTGTACCGAACGACGTGCGCGTGGCGGCGTGCGCGCTGTTGGTGGAGCTGGCCTGTGCCGATGGAAACTTCAGCGACGCGGAGCAGCACCGGATTCTAGATATCCTGCAGCGGCACTTCGGGGTGGACGAAGCGGGTGCCCGGCTGATGCTGGCCGAGGCGGCGGCGGCCAACCACGACGCCGTGGACCACTTCGTGTTCACGCGGCAGGTGGTGATGGACTACGACGTCGCGCAGCGCATCGTCTTGGCGGAATTGATGTGGCAGGTGGCGCTGGCCGACGGCTCCCTGGATAGCCAGGAGTCGTATCTCATGCGGAAGCTGGCCAGCCTGCTGCAGCTGGAGCCGGCGTTTCTGGCCCAGGCCCGGAAGAAGGCGGAGTAGGGAACCCTACCGGCGCCGTTTGGGTAAATCCCCCAGTGATTCACGATGCCGCCTTTCCCGTTCCCGACTACACATATCCTATGTCGCTTACCCGAACGCTTCGTCGCGGCGCCTACGCCGTGGCTGCCCTCTCCCTGATCACGGTATCCGCTTCAGCCCAGGGTGGCATGAAGATGGATCCCAAGGCGCCCGCGTCGCCTCGCGATTCCGTGGTGACCACCGTTGCCGGCGCGAACATCACCGTGAACTACGGCCGCCCGTCCAAGCGTGGTCGCGTGATTTTCAACGGCCTCGGCGACATGAAGTGGGGCATGGTGTGGCGCACGGGTGCCAACGAGGCCACGCACTTCAGCACGAACAAGCCGCTGGCATTCGGCGCGATCACGGTGCCAGCCGGTACGTACACGTTGTTCACGAAGCTCGAGGAGAATGGCAAGTGGGAGCTGGTCGTGAACAAGCAGACGAAGCAGTGGGGCACGGCCTATGATGCCAAGCAGGATCTCGTGCGCATTCCGATGACGGTGACGAGCAACAACGCCGTAGTCGAGACGATGGAGATCATGGTGAAGCCGGCCGGCAAGGGCGGCGAGATCATCGTGGCGTGGGATACGTACAAGGCCGTGGCGGGGTTTACGGCGAAGTAAGGGGTAGGGAGTAAGAAGTACGGGGTACGGAGCGCGTTCGCTTCGTTCCCCGTCTTTGTTTTCACACACGACGATTGCCTACTTGGGCAGGATGTCGTCGAAGTTCATCTGGTAGATGTCGTCGATGCGCGTGCCCGGCGGGAGCATCAACAGATCGTTGATGAGACCGGTGTGCAGGTCGTACACCCAGCCATGCAGGTGAATCTCGTGGCCCGTTTGCCAGGCGCGCTGAACGAATGACGTCTCCGCCAGCTTCCAGACCTGCTCCTGGACGTTCAGTTCGACCATGCGGCGCAGGCGACGATCGGGGTCGGCGAGCCCATCGAGCTCGTGGCGGTGAATGCGATATACGTCCTTGATGTTGCGCAGCCACTTGTTGATGAGCCCCAGGTGCTTGTTCGCGAGCGCGTTCTTGACGCCGCCGCACCCGTAGTGGCCGCAGACGATGATGTGCTTCACCTTCAACACCTCAACCGCGTATTGGAGCACGCTGAGCATGTTGAAGTCCGTATGGATCACCTGATTGGCGACGTTCCGATGCACAAACAGCTCGCCCGGTTCGGTGCCGGTGACATCTTCGGCGGGTACGCGGCTGTCCGAGCAGCCGATCCAGAGAAACTCCGGCTTCTGGTCGTCGGCCATACGGAGGAAGTAGTCATCGCGCACGTTGAGCTTGTCCTGCACCCACGCCTTGTTGGCGAGGAGCAGCTTCTTATACGACTCCATTCATCGTTCTCCGCTTCCGGTAGTTTTGCGATTTGTTGTGGAATTGCTTGAACTCGATTCTGATCTGCTTGTGCTGCGCTCCCTCCGTGAAGTCCGCAATCACGTCGTACAGATCACTGTCGATGAAGCTGGCCTTGGTTCCATCGATGATCACGCTGGACTGCGCGGGAAGTGATGCGAGTTTGTCTTTGAGCTCAGACTTGTTGACAAACGACGCGTCCTTGTTGAAGCGCAGCAGGTACATCGAGTCCTGGTGGACCAGCGTGAACGCCGAATGGTGATTGGTCCGGATCACGAAGATCACGCCGAACACCACGCCGATCAGCACGCCGATCAGGAGATCGGTGAAGATGATCGCCACGACGGTGACGATGAAGGGGATGAACTGATCGAGGCCGGCTTTCCATGAGTCGCGGTACAACGCGGGCTTGGTGAGCTTGTACCCGACCATCAGCAGCACGGCGGCCAGACTGGCTAGCGGGATGCGATTCAGCAGGCCGGGAATCGCCACGACGCACACCAGCAGCAGGACGCCGTGGATGAACGCGGACCACCGAGATCGGGCGCCGGCGTAGACGTTGGCCGAGCTGCGCACGATCACCGCCGTCACCGGCAGACCGCCAAGCAGTCCGGAAGCGATGTTGCCGACACCTTGCGCCAGCAGTTCGCGGTCTGGATCCGAAATCCGTCGCTGTGGATCCAGCTTGTCGGAGGCTTCGAGCGAGAGCAGCGATTCGATGCTCGCGACAATGGCGAGCGTGAGCCCCGTCGAATAGATCCGTCGATCCGTCCACCGTGACCAGTCTGGTCCCGACAGCTGTGCCAGCAATTCAGCCGGCCCCCCGGCCGGCAGCGTGACCAGATGGCCGTCCTCGGCGCGCAAGAAGAAGTCGGGCGACACGGTCGCAAACAGTTCGTTCAGCAGGATGCCAACCGCCACGACGATGAGCGCGCCCGGCACCATGGCGAGCGCCTTCCGTGACTTGACCCACGAGGAGTCCCACGCGAGCAGGATGGCCAAGGAGACGAGTGAAATGAGGATCGCCTCCCCGTTCGCCGAGACGACGGCATCCGAGATATCCGACAGCGTCGTTGAGGCTCCGTCCGCCGAGCGGAAGAAATCAAAGTCTCCCTCGTAGCCGGTGTCACGGCCAAGGGCATGCGGAATTTGCTTCAGGATGATGACGACGCCGATCGCCGCCAGCATCCCCTTGATGACCGCGTTGGGCACATAGTTGGCGAGCCGTCCGGCGCGGAGGAATCCGAAGCCCAACTGCAGTACGCCGGCCACCAGCACCGCCAATAGGAACGCTTGAAACGACCCCAGCGATTGAATGGCTGTCGCGACGATCACGGCGAGGCCCGCCGCCGGTCCACTCACACTCACCGAGGAGCCGGAGAGCAGCGCGACGATCAGACCGCCGATGATGCCGGCGATGACGCCCGAGAACAGCGGCGCGCCGGAGGCGAGCGCGATACCGAGGCACAGCGGCAGCGCGACGAGGAAGACGACGAGTCCGGCCGGCGCATCGTGCGACAGCGATATCCTTCTGTCTTGCATCGACATCAGTGTCCCCTCGCCCCCGCATCACGATCGCGCGGGTCCGCGGCCCCTTGCCGCACGCCCTTCGCGTTCACAAAGATCGAATGCGCGGTGCCCTGGTTGCCGCCGAGTCGCACGGTGTGGCCCATGGCTTCCAGCGCCTTTACCGTTGCCGGTGACGTGCCGGAGCGTTCCATGGTGATCACGTTCGGCAACCACTGATGATGCAACCGCGGTGCGTTCACGGCGTCCTGCACGGGCATCTGGAAGTCGATGAGATTGAGCACCACTTCCATGACGGTGTTGATGATCGTGCGTCCACCGGGGCTGCCGACTACGGCCACCAGCTTGCCGTCCTTGGCGAGAATCATCGGCGTCATGCTGGAGAGCATGCGCTTACCGGGCTGCGCGAGGTTGGGCTTCGTGCCCACCAAACCCGTGCTGTCGGTGAGACCGGGCTTGCCGTTGAAGTCACCCATCTCGTTGTTCAGCAGGAACCCGGCGCCGTTCACGACGGCGCCCAGCCCGTAGCCCGCTTCGAGTGTGTACGTCACTGACACGGCCATGCCGTCCTTGTCGACCACCGAGTAGTGGGTGGTCTCGTCGCTTTCATAGCCCTGGGCCACATCGGCCGGTGATGACGGCGACGCTTTATCTTTCACGATGGTACTGCGCAGTTCCGTGGCGTACGCCTTGCTCATCAGCTTCTCGAGCGGCGGCTTGGTGAAATCGGGGTCCCCCAGGTACAGCGCGCGATCGCGGAAGGCGCGCCGCATGCTTTCGGCCAGATAGTGCACGTACTGCGGCGAATTGTGCCCGAGGCTCTTGAGGTCGTAGCCTTCGAGAATGTTCAGCATCTCGATCATCGCCGTGCCGCCGGAGCTGGGTGGTGGCATCGAGATGATCTCGTAGCCCCGATACGTGCCCGTCACGGCCGCGCGTTCGGCTGGCTGATACGCCGCCAGGTCGGCTTCGTTGATGAGGCCGCCGTGCGACGCCATTTCCTCGGCGATCAGCTTGGCGGTGGTTCCCGTGTAAAAGCCGTCGCGCCCCTGATCGCGCACACGGGTGAGTGTCTTGGCGAGATCACCCAGCACCATCTGCTCGCCTTCCGCGTACGGCTGCCCGTTTTTGTAGTACGCCGCGATGGTGGCGGGATACGCCGAAAGCCGCGTCTGTGCGCCCTTGAGAGACGCCGCCAATCCACTGGGCACCGCGAAGCCGTCGCCCGCCAGCTTCACTGCCGGGTCGACCAGCTTGGCCCACGGCGCCTTGCCGTACTTCTGGTGCGCATGCGCGAAGCCGGCCACTGTGCCCGGCACGCCCACGCTCTTGTGCGAATTGTGGTGAATGCGCGCGGAGTAGGCGCCGGTGCTGTCGAGGAACATCTCCGGCGTGGCGCGGGCTGGGGCCTTCTCGCGGAAGTCGATGGTGGTCGTCTTCCCGTCGGGGAAGCGCACCACCATGAACCCGCCGCCGCCGATATTGCCGGCGGTGGGGTAGGTGACCGCCAGGGCGAAGCCGGTGGCGATGGCGGCGTCGATGGCGTTACCGCCGTTGGCCAGCACGTCGCGGCCGGCCTGGCTGGCTATGGCGCTGGCCGACACGACCATGCCCTGTGGGGCATCAACCGCGGCGCGCGGGGCCCGGGCGGTGGCCGGTTCCTGAGCGCCCAGCGCGATGGGGAGGAACGCGCCGGCACGCCAGAATCGGGCGGCGGCGCGAGCGGGCAGGGTAGAGAAAGCCATGTAGGGGCGGGGTTGGGGAAAAGCTGTGCGCTCTGAATCTACCTTTGGGGGGCGGACCTGACTATGCTTCAAGGCTCCCCGGAAACGGGGACTCGGGTGCGGGTCGGAAACGCCGACTTCGCGACGAGCCCGAAACGCCGGCAACCCTGCAAAGGGCTATCTGCTGGCGAGCTGTCCAAACTGTCTGAACTGAGATCAGAACATGGCCGTCAAGATTCGTCTCCGCCGCGAAGGCCGGAAGAAGACCCCGATGTACCGTATCGTCATTGCTGATTCGAAGGCGCCGCGCGACGGCCGTTTCATCGAGATCATCGGACAGTACCAGCCGCAGCTTGGTGAGAATGCGCTCAACCTGAAGCACGATCGCGTTGAGTATTGGATGAACGTCGGCGCCCTGCCCACCGACACCGTCCGCTCGCTGCTCCGCCGCGCCGGTATCCTCAAGTCGCGTCACGAAGCGCGGCTTGCCGCCAAGCTGCAGGCCAGCGCGGTCGCCCTCCCCGAGGCGTGATCTGCCGGACTATGTGATTGTCGGCAAGGTACGTCGCGCGCATGGTGTGCGCGGCGCCTGGGCCGTCGAGTCGCTCTCTGCGGCGCCGGACGTGATTTTCACGTCCGGCGCCGTCATCTATGCGGGTGACCGCAAGGGTGAGATCAGCGGGGATCCCACCGCGGCAGTGCTGCACATTGAAGACGGCCGTCCGATGAACAAGGACTGGCTCGTGCGGGTCACGGAAGTGACCGATCGCGACGTGGCCGAAACGTGGCGAGGCCGCTACCTGCTGGCCGACACCGCCGACATGCCCGAGCCGGACGACGATGAGATGTACATCTTCGCGCTCATCGGCATGCAGGTCGAAGTGGATGGCCAGGGACACGTAGGCGAAGTGCGCGACGTGTACGAGGCACCGCAGGGGCTGATCCTCGAAGTCGAGACCGCCACTGGGCGACCGCTGGTGCCCTGGCGTCCCGAGATCATCGAGCGCGTGGACGAGGAGCGCAACACGATCGTCCTCAAGCCGCTCGACGGCTTGCTCGACAGCTAACGCGGTCACGAGACCACCGCCGTGCTGCGCATCAATGTCGTGACGATTTTCCCCGAGTTTTTTGCGGGTCCGCTGGCCATCAGCATACCGGCCAAGGCCGCCGGCACCGGCGGCGTCGCCTATAACCTGATCGACCTGCGCACGTTCACGTACGACCGGCATCGCACCGTCGACGATTATCCGTTTGGCGGCGGCCCCGGTATGGTGATGAAGCCCGGCCCGTTCTTCGAAGCGGTGGAATCGGTGCAAGCCAAAGCACCAATCGTGCTGCTGTCGCCGCGCGGTCGTCGGTTTTCGCACGCCGACGCCGTGCGCTTCGCTGCCGGCACCGAGCTCACACTGCTCTGCGGGCATTACAAGGACATCGACGAGCGAGTGGCCACCCATTTGGCCACCGAAGAACTGTCACTCGGCGATTTCGTGCTGAGCGGCGGCGAACCGGCAGCACTGGCCATCATCGATGCCACCGTGCGCCTGCTGCCGGGCGCCATGAGCGACCTGGAAAGCGCACGTACCGATTCGTTCTACGATCGCGGCATCAGCGCGCCCAGCTACACGCGGCCCGCTGAGTTTCGCGGGTATACGGTGCCCGACGTGCTGGTGGGTGGTGATCACGCCAAGGTGGCGGCGTGGCGTGACGATCAGAGCCTGCAGCGCACGCGGGAAGCCGAGGTGCGTGATCGCGCCGAGTGGACCGCGCGCGAGCAGATGATCGCCACGCGCGAAGCGGCGATTGCGGCCGTGGAGCGCGTGCAGGCGGCGAAGGCGTTGAAGAAGGCGAAAGCAAAGGCCACCAAGGAACGCGTGCGGGCGCGGGCGGCGCGAAAGAGCGCTGCCGACGCGGCCGCCACCGACATCGCCGAGGCCGAATGAGCCTGCGTGTGTTCGTCACCGGAGGCACGTTCGACAAGGAGTACGACGAGCTCACGGGCACGTTGCACTTTGAGGCCACGCACGTGGAGGAGATGCTGCGGCGCGGCCGTTGTATGCTTGATGTCAACGTCGAGGTGCTGATGATGATGGACAGCCTCGAGATGAAAGAGTCGCACCGGCACCGCATCGTACACGCTTGCGCGAGCTGCCCGGAAACGCAGATCGTGATCACGCACGGCACGGATACTATGGTGGACACGGCGGCGGTGATCGCCGCGGCCCTGACTACCAAGACGATCGTGCTTACGGGGGCGATGGTGCCCTATGCCTTCGGCAGCTCCGATGGGCTGTTCAACCTGGGAAGCGCGCTGAGCTTCGTGCAGGCCTTGGCACCAGGTGTGTACGTGGCCATGAACGGCCGCTGCTTTCGTTGGGATGACGTGCGCAAAAACAGGGACGTCGGCGTGTTCGAGCCGCTCGGCGAGGCGTAGCAAGCGGCCTCGGCGTCGGCTATTCTTCGGGATTCGTTCCCACTCTCTTCTCCGAACTTCTTCGGTACCCTAGGCATGGCCAAGATCAAGGTTGTGAACCCCGTCGTCGAGATGGACGGCGACGAGATGACGCGCATCATTTGGCAGTTCATCAAGGACAAGCTCATCCTGCCGTATCTCGACGTCGAACTCGAGTACTACGACCTCGGGATCGAGCACCGCGATGCGACCAACGATCAGGTCACGATCGACTCGGCCGAAGCCACCAAGAAGCACGGCGTGGCGGTGAAGTGCGCGACGATCACGCCTGATGAAGCCCGCGTGAAGGAGTTCGGGCTCAAGAAGATGTGGAAGAGCCCCAACGGCACGATCCGCAATATTCTGGGCGGTGTGATCTTCCGCGAGCCGATCATCATCTCGAACATCCCGCGCCTGGTGCCGGGGTGGACGAAGCCGATCGTGGTGGGCCGTCATGCACACGGCGATCAGTACAAGGCGACCGACTTCAAGGCGCCTGGTGCCGGTACGGTGACTATGACGTACACGCCGGCCGACGGCAGCGCGCCGATGGAGTTCGAAGTGGTCAAGTTCGGCGCCGACGGTGGTGTGGCGATGGGCATGTACAACTTCAACGACTCGATCCGCGACTTTGCCCGCTCCAGCCTCACCTACGGCCTGCAGCGCAACTACCCAGTGTACCTGAGCACCAAGAACACGATCCTCAAGGCCTACGACGGCCAGTTCAAGGATCTGTTCGAGGAAGTGTTCAACAACGAGTTCAAGGCCGAGTTCGACGCCAAGGGGCTCACATATGAACATCGCCTGATCGACGACATGGTGGCGTCGGCGCTCAAGTGGGAAGGTGGCTACGTGTGGGCGTGCAAGAACTACGACGGCGACGTACAGTCGGACATTGTGGCGCAGGGCTTCGGGTCACTCGGTCTCATGACGAGTGTGCTGCTGTCGCCCGACGGCAAGACGATGGAAGCGGAAGCAGCGCACGGCACGGTCACGCGTCATTACCGTGAGTATCAGAAGGGGAACAAGACGTCGACGAATCCGATTGCGTCGATCTTTGCCTGGACGCGTGGTCTGGCGCATCGCGGCAAGCTCGATGGCACGCCAGCGGTCACGGCATTCGCCGATACGCTCGAGCAGGTGTGCATCGAAGCGGTGGAGGCGGGCGAGATGACGAAGGATCTGGCGATCCTGATCTCGAAGGACACGCCGTACCTGCACACGGAGGCGTTCCTCGACGCCATCGATCGCCGGTTGCAGGCGAAGATGGCGTGAGGCTGGGCCCCGGTAGGGGCATCCCCAGTTTTGACGAGGACCTCAGAAGGCAGTAGCATGGTGGCTACGTCCACCTTCTGAGGTCCTCATGCATTTCGCCCGTTGTCGAACCGCCGCGACGCTCACCGTCACCGCGGCTATCGCTGTTTCCGGCGTGGTTGGCGCCCAGCGTGCGCCCGCTAAGCCGGCCGATCCGGCTGCCTCTGCTGTCATCACGCCGGCGGCGTTCGCCGCGCTCCCATGGCGTCACATCGGCCCCGAAGGGAACCGATTCAGCACCGCGGCGGGCATCGCGGGTGACCCGTCCACGTACTACGTGGGGGCGGCCTCCGGCGGCATCTACAAGACCACGGACGCCGGCGTGCACTGGGCCTCGATCTTCGACAAGCAGTCCGTGCTGTCGATGGGCGCGATCGCGGTGGCGCCGAGCGACCACAATGTGGTCTGGGCCGGTACCGGCGAAGCCCATATCCGCAGCCACATCTCGATCGGTCAGGGCATCTTCAAGAGCACCGATGCCGGCGTCACGTGGACGCTGATGGGCCTCGAGAAGACCGGGCGCATCGCGCGGTTGGCGATCCATCCGACCAACCCCGACGTGGTGCTGGTGTGCGCGCTTGGCACGGCCTACGGTCCGCAGCAGGAGCGTGGGGTGTTCCGCACCACCGATGGTGGTGGCACGTGGACGCGGGTGCTGTTCGTGGACGAGAACACCGGCTGCAGCGACTTGGCCATGGACCCGTCCAACCCGCGCACGCTGTACGCCGGGATGTGGCAGATCGAGATCCACACCTGGGGACGCACCAGCGGTGGCCCGGGGAGCGGGCTGTTCAAGTCGACCGACGGTGGCGCCACATGGACGCGACTCAAGGGGAACGGTCTGCCCGTGAAGCCGGTGGGAAAGGTGGCGCTGGCGATCGCGCCGTCGGAGCCGAACCGCGTGTTCGCGATGATCGAGACGGGCGACGGCGTGCCGTGGAATGGTCAGGACACCGAGAGCGGACAGCTGTGGCGCAGTGAGAATGCCGGCGCCACGTGGACGCTGATCAATCGCGATCGCAACGTGATGGGGCGCGCCCACTACTACTCGCGCATGGCCGTCACGCCCGACAACGCCAACGAGATGTATTTCCTGACCGCCTCGTATGCGCGGTCGATCGACGGTGGTCGGTCACTGACGACGCTCTCCGGCCAAGAGGCGCCCGGTGGCGACCACCACGATATCTGGATTGATCCGACCAACGCCGACCGTCAGATCGTGGCCCACGATCAGGGGTTATCGATCACCACGACGCGCGGTCGCACGTGGTTCAAACAGCGTCTCGACAACGCCCAGATCTACCACGTCACGGTCGACAACAACATTCCGTACAATGTGCTCGGCAACAAGCAGGACGAGCCGAGCTATCGTGGGCCGAGCAACAGCCGCGTGCAGGGCGGGCGCGGCGCCGGTATTTCCCGCGGCATGTGGCACTCGGTGGGCGGCGGAGAGAGCGGCTGGGCGACGCCTGATCCGACCGATCCAAACATCATCTGGAGCACGGCCTCAGGCTCGGGTATGGTGGGCGGCATCGTGGTGCGCTTCGAGG
>CAITQY010000784.1 GCA_903894655.1 uncultured Gemmatimonadota bacterium | reverse complement strand
CGCCGACGCGTTTGCCTTTGAGCGACGGGACGATCTCGCCGATCGGCGTCGTCATATCGATGCGCTTCTGCTCGGCCAGCTCGGCGAGCATGGTGCCGGTGAACATCTTGGTGACCGAGCCGACGCGCAGCAGCATGTCGGGCGTCATGCGCTGCTGCGTTTCGACGTTGGCAAGGCCATAGCCCTGCGCGTAGGCGAGGCGCCCGTTCACGACCACCGCCACCGTGGCACCGGGGGCCTTGGAGCTGGTGAGCGCGGCGCGGACCACGCCGTCGAGTCGGGCCGCCCAGGCTGGGGGCGCGGTTTGCGCCTGGGCAGGACGGACGGTGATCGCCGCCAACATGGTGGCGGTGAGCGCGAGGGAGCGGGGAGTCAGCATAGGCAGAAGCTGCAGCGCGGACGGCGACTTGCAAGTAGCCGCGGATGGGGGGCGGGAACCGAACGGCGGCGCGCGCGCTGACGCGTTCGTGCGGCTCACGGGAAGGGCGGGTGCGGAGGTGGGTGAGGGAAGCGATGTCGACTTCGGTGGACCGGGAGGCGCCGCCTTCAGCGGGACGCGCAAGAAGTAGTTCGCGCGCAGCGTACCATGCCCTCGATCGCGCGCGCCACGTCGGCGGCGCGTTCTTCGTGGAGCATGGTGCCGCCGGGGTGCAGCGTGTCGAGCGTGAACCGCTTCAGGTTGGCCTGCAGCAGGCTTACCTGAGCGGCGCTCGGCGCACTGTTCGATGCCTTGTCACCGACCAGCAAACGCACCGGAACGGTGATCTGGGATAACCGGCCTTCGATCGGGTGTTGCTCGACCGACGCCTGCATCGCGCCCAGCGTGCGCAGCAGTCCGCGCAAATCGTGCTCGATCGGCGCGACGTACTGCTTCACCACGTCGTCCGTGAGCCACCGCGCGTCGGCGCTCTGCTCGCGAAGCGCGGCGACGAAGCGGCGTTTGGCGATGCTTCGGCCAATGGGATTGTCGAGCAGGGCAGCGAAGGTGAGGGCCGTGCGTACCCCGGGGGTGCCTTGCTTGTCGATCGGGCCACCGGCAATCGAGATGATCCCGCGCACGTGCGCTGTGTCGATGGCGCCGAGATGCAGCGCGATGCTGGCGCTGGTGCCTTGGGCCGCCACGACCACCGAGACGCCCGTCGGCAGCTCCGACTTGAGCACCTTTGCGATCCGCGTGGCCTGCGCGCTGAGGGTGTAGTCAGCGCCCTTCGGGCGAGTTGATGCGCCCATGCCGAGCGGATCGATGACGAGCGGTTCGAGTCCGCGGGATTGCAGCTCCCGGACCACGCTGCGCATGGAGAACGCCGAACCGACGGGGCCCTGCAGCAGCAGCACCACGACATCGCCACGAGCCACTGCCGAGGCACCGCCATTGACGCTCAGCGTCTCCGACGGTGCCACCATCACGCGTCGTTCACCCGGCGCGACGCTCGCGGTCGGTGCCGCGGTGGAGAGCAGCATCCCAGCGGCGAGCAGGACGAGCGACTGCAGCGGGGGAAGATGCATAGTTCCTTTATTAGTGCGGAGGCGGTGGTGTGGTCACCACCGGCGCTTACGGAACGAGCGCCGCCTTGGCCTGCGCCGGCTTGGGGTTCTTCACGTAGGTGTCCATCCACGCCACCCAACGCGCCCACAGATCGAGGTCGCTGGCATACGTGGCCACGCTGTGGTCTTCGTACGGATACATGTAGAGCGCCGCCTGCTTGCCGAGTCCCTGCAGCGCGAGGAACATGCGACGCGAGCTGATCGGATCGGTGCCCTGATTCTGATCTTCGATGGCGTGATACATGAGGAGCGCGCCCGAGATCTTGTCGGCCCGCAGGAATGGCGACATGTCGAGGTACGTGTCTTGCGCCTGATAGAAATTGCGGCGCTCGCTCTGGAATCCGAAGGGCGTGAGCGTGCGGTTGTACATGCCGTCGCCGGCGATGCCGGCCTTGAAGTTCGGCATGAGCGTGAGCGCATTGACCGTGCTGAAGGCGCCGTAGCTGTGGCCGCCGATGCCCATCTTGTCGCGGTCCACGTATCCGGCGTCGACCACGGCGTCGAGGACGGCGTCGAGGTTTTCCTTGAGATCGCGCGTGTAGTTGTCGTTCATCTTACCGGCCTCGCCGAAGATCGGGATGTCGGGTTCGATGAACGCGTAGCCCTGACTCACCCACAACTTGGTGGCGGTGGCCGGACGCGCCGACGGGACTTCGGGGAACTTGTTGATGTTCGTGGTATAGCGGGACCGTTCGTAATCCTGCGCGCTGCTGAACTCGCGCGGATAGAACCAGATCACACCGGGAAGCTTCGTGCCCGGCTTCCAGTCGCGCGGCACGGTGACTTCCACCCAGAACTTGGTGCCGTCGCGCGGACGCGTGACTTCGAGGCGCTTGAACTGTGCACCGGTGACTTCGGGGGCAACATCGAGATTGGTGGTGAGCTTCTTGGCATCGGTGCTGCCGGCGGTGCGCAGCCAGGCATCGGTGATGGTGCTGTTCGACTCGCGCGTCACGATGAACTGCGACAGGTCATCATCGAGCGGCGCGACGAACTCTTCGTACATGGTCGCCGGGCTATCCATCACCCGCGTGCGGGCTTTCGATTCGATGTCGAGCTTGTCCACCCACGGGCGCGGGGCCTGTGTGGCCCACTTGGCACCGTAAGCGCGCGTGCCCGACAGCGCGATCGACTTGCCGTCTTTGGCCAGCAGCACGTAGCGACGTCCGCCGGCCGCGGTGCGCAACAGGACCGCACCCTGCGTGGAGTCCACGGCGCCACGACCCGCACCACCGCCACCACCACCGAAGCCGGCGATCGCCGCCGGGAGCGTGACCGTGCGACCGAGGTTGTAGCGCTTGGTCGTGTCCTTCACGCGCACGGCGATCGTGGCGCCGCTGTCGGTCACGAACATCGTGCTGCTGTCGCTGCTGTACAGCACCGTGGACAGCTGCGCGCTGCCCCGATACAACACGGTGGTGTCGTTGGCGCCGAACGGTGCGCGCCAGTGCACGACCTTGCCGGTCTGCACGTAGAGCAGTCCGGTCCCGATCGGATTCCACTGCATGTTGCGCTTGGCGCTGTCGGCGGCGGGTCCGCGACGGGCGGCACCGGGCGCGGCTGGCGCAGCGGTCGGATCGCCGTTGTCGGCGGGCGCCCCTTCACGCAGCGCCGTGGTGGCGAGCGTAGTGATCACCTTCCCGCTGGCGTCCCACAGCTCTTCCACCGAGCCGAAGCTCGAGGCCGGCACGAGGTACGAGTACGGCTCCGTCATGCGCGTCACACGCACGAAGGCGCCATCAGGGGCGGCATCGATGTCGCGAATGGTGGCGGGCGCACCGATTGCACGTACGGCCTTGGATTTCACGTCGATGAGCGCGAGCTGTCCCTTCGTGTAGTACGTGAGCAGCGCCTTGTCATGCGGGTCCTGCAACAGGCTGAAATGCACCGGCTGCGGGACGGCGCGGGCCTCGGTGAGTCGCACCTGCGGACCGTCCTCGATTCCGTCGTCGCCGTGCTCCGGTGCGACGCCGCGATTCTCCGGTACCAACACCGCTGCGATGTAACGACCGTCGGCGGTGAATTCGATGGTGGTGACGACCGTAGCCAACAGCGCACGACGCGACAGTTGCGCCGACTTGCCAGTCGCGACATCGGCGAGGTACACGTACGAGCCGGTCGGGAAATTGGCGATGTACGCCACCTGTGTTCCGCGCGGCGACCACACCGGTGACGAGATCGATGCACCGGCCGGCATGCTGATGGTACGCGTGGTGCCCGTTGTCGGATCGACGAGGGTGAGGCCGTTGCGATTGCTGGTGGTCAGCGCCCGCGCCCGATTGGCGCGCGTATCGACCTGCACGCCGCCAAGCCAAATGTGCGGCGCGCCGTACGCCTTGATGTCGCCGCGATCGCTGCCGGTGGCACGCAGAAACCAGTGACGATCGGGGCTCGCATTCGTGAACGAGATATCGACGCGCGGCGTCGTGATTATGCGCACCAGATTCTCGGGCGGCTTGACGAACGATTCGGTGCGCAGGATCTGCTGCGCATCCCAACCGGCGTTGGCATTCTGCGCCTGAACGAGGGCGGGGGCGGCGACGACAAGGGCCGTCGCCAGACGGGACGCGACGCGTCGGGGGGACATCACAAACATGCTCGACTCCGGAGGTGGGAGAGACTCTCGGGAAGTTTACGCGCCGGCGCGGTCGCGCGTTCAGCGATTTGCCGGTAACCTCAGGACATGACGAACCCGATGCCCCGTCGCTCCTTCCTCGCGGCCCTTGGGGCGGGTGCCGTTGGCAGCGGCGCGCTGCTCGCTTCCCGCGCCGCTTGGGCCGGTCCCGGCGGAACGCGCGCCGGTGGTTTGGACCGGATCGGCCTCGCGCTGAATGCCGTGCGGACAGCCATGAAGGAGAACCCGGAAAAGACGTTGGCCGCGATCCGCGCCATCGGCTACACCGACGTGGAGCTCCTCTGGAGCTTCAATCACTTCGATCGTTCGCCGCAACAGGTGAAGGCGACGCTCAAGGCCGAGGGGCTCACGGCCACCTCTGCTCATCTGGCGCCGGAAACGCTCCTCAGCGAGTGGTCGGAGAGCCTGCGCACGGCCAAGATGCTGGGGCACCAGTACCTCGTGGTGCCGAGCCTCCCTAGTGAAACCAAGCGGTCGATCAACGCGTGGAAGATCTGGGCCGACCGCTTCAACGTGGCGGGCGAAGAAGCGCGCCGGGCCGGCATTTGGCTGGCGTTCCACAACGAGCCCGATCACCTGCGAAAGGTCGAGGGCGAGATCCCGCTCGACGTGTTCCTGGCGCGCACGGAGCCCAAGTTCGTGCGCTTCCAACTCGACGTCGGCAACCTGCTGATGGGCGGCGGCGACCCGATGGTCTACCTGAATCGCTATAAAGACCGTGTTGGGTCGTTCCACTTGAAGAACGTGGTGGCCGACAAGAAGGCCGACACGGAGCTCGGCGTGGGTGTGTTCGACCTTCGTGCGTTCCTGGCGGCTGTGCCGGAGCTGGCGAAGAAGCCGTGCTTCGTGGAACAGGAAGGGGCGGTCGATGAATTGGCGAGTGCGAAGACGAATTTTGAGTATCTGCGTGCGTTGAGCTTTTAACAGCAAAAGCAACAACTCGTTCACGCGAAGGGCGCGTCGCGCCCTTCGCGTGAACCTTTTGCTTGAGCTGTTTCCTTTTAACCGTCTACGCGGTGCGCACTGGCTACCAGTCCGTAGGCGTGTAGTCCTTCAGGAACTTGCCCCACACATGCTCGCCAGTGTTGATGCCGTCGATGATCGGATCGACGATGCGGGCCGCGCCGTCCACGATATCCAGCGGCGGATGGAAGCGATGTTCGGCCACCTTCTTTTCCGCAATGTGCACGGGGTCTTCATCGGTCACCCAACCCGTGTCCACCGCATTCATGTGGATGCCGTCGGACTCGTAGTCGGCGGCCGACGTGCGCGTCATCATGTTGAGCGCGGCCTTGGCCATGTTCGTGTGCGGGTGACGCGTCGTCTTGAACTTGCGATAGAATTGGCCTTCCACTGCCGACACGTTCACGATGTGCTTATCACGATTCGGCGTGCGCAGCATGAGCGGCTTCAGTCGCGCGTTCAGCAGGAACGGCGCAATCGCGTTCACCAGCTGGACCTCGAGCAGTTCCACGCTCGGCACCTCATGCATCAGCAACCGCCACGAATTGCGGTCGCGCAGATCGACTTGCTGCATGTCCTGATCGAGCTTGCCCTCAGGGAAGAGGTGTCCACGATCGGTGTGCTCTTCCGGTAACAGCGCCACCTGCGACAGCTCGGCGGCGTGCGTGATGCCCGCCACTTCGGCCAACGCGCGCGGCAGTGTTTTCGGGGTGAGCATCTCGCCATCTTCGGCGTCGGTGGAGCCCGGGAGCATGTGATAGCCCCGCACGCCTTCGTAGGCGCCCAGCAGCTTGCGCACCTGATCGGGCATGCTGCTGAGGGCGGCCGTTTCCCCGTCCATCATGTGCTTGTAGAAATCGGGTGGACGACGCACGGTTTGACAGGCGTTGTTCACGATGAAGTCGAGACGGTCGTGCGTGTCCATCAGGTGATGACAGAACGCTTCCACGCTTGGCGTGTGACGCAGGTCGAGTCCGAAGATCTCGAGGCGATGCGACCACTGCTCGAAGTCGGGCTCGGCGGCGTAGCGTGCGGCTGAGTCGCGCGGGAAGCGTGTGGTCACAATGAGACGCGCGCCTGATCGGAGCAGCTTGATGCCGGCCTGATAACCGATCTTCACGCGTCCGCCGGTGAGCAGGGCGGTGCGTCCTGTGAGGTCGGCCAGCTCGCCACGCTTGCGGTAGTTGAACTCGGCGCAGGTGGGGCAGAGCTGGTCGTAGAAGTGGTGCAGCACGGTGAAGTCGCGCTTGCACACGTAGCAATGCTGCTCTTCCAGCGCCTCACGGAAGTCGGGATCCGACTCGACCGTGGTCTGCTCGTCGGAGGCCGGCAGCAGATAGTTCGGCGTCGTGAACACCGTCTGACGGCGCAGGCGGCGGATACCGGTTTCCTGCAGCTGCGACTCGGCCTCCTGCACGCGCATCGTTCGCTCGACGCGCTTCTTCCGCTTGGTCGCCTTGACCATCTGACGGCGCAGGATGGCGTCGGGACGCGACACCTCGCCGGCGGCCTTGAGCAGACGATTGCGGTCGTCGTCGGTGATCTCGAGCAGTTCGGCCCGGTTCACGGCGAACTGTTCAAGCAGCTCGGTCGCGGCACGAACGCGCTCGGACAAGCTGACGCTGGCTTCCACGGAGTCAGGACTTTGGGACATAGCCCTGAAAGCTAATCGGTCAGTCGGCGTGAAAGGCGGGTCCGGGGTGAGTTGGGAGTCGCCAATAGTACCAGTGAACGACCCGGTTCCACCCCTCGGCCTGCTCGTTTTCCACCCCCCAGACGCACTCCCCGGAGGGGAAGGTGACCACCTGAAAGCGGGCGTCGAGGGCGGCTAGCCGCTCCCGGGCGCTATCGGGCAGAAGGACGTCGTCGAGCGCTCGCCGGACGTCGAGGTCGTTGAGGTAGTCCTCATAGGTGAGCGCGTAGCCGTGCTCCACGTCGTCCACGGTTCGGGCCCACTGCTCGAGGAGCTGATCGGCGCTGATCATCGGTGCGTTCGCCTCGGTTCAGGGTCGGGGGGAGCGACGGAGCTGACGGCGGAAGTAGGCCTCCCCGTCGTTCGGCTTGAAGAAGGTGCGGATGGTGCCGTCGGCGTCGGCGGCCAGAAACGCCCCGCTGCCGCGGTCGAAGCGGGACATCACACCGTCAGACTGGCGAACGACCTCGACGATGTCGCCTCCCACCGGCGCATCACGCAACTGCTGGGCGAGCTGCAGGTACTGCGCCTGCGAGACGGTGCCGAATTCCCGACCGTGCTTTTCGTAGTGCTCCACCAGCCTCGCGGTGGAGCGAAAGCCGGTGGAGCTGGTCGTGGACGGCTGCGTGCCGGCCGGCACCGCTTCGGGAGCCGAGCGGGCCGCCGGGGCCGCCGCCGGGGCAGGGAGCGTCGGTGGCGACGCGCCTTTGGTGCGGGAAAGCGACCAAGCGGCGACGGCACAGACCAACGCCAAGACAAAGGAGCGAAGCGCGCGATTCATGCGCCCATGCTATCGCCGCGTCGCGTTGGCCACAACTCGCGCGCATATTCCGCCTCATGAGCGTCGTCAAAGAACTGCTATCGTTGCTCGAGCTCGAGAAGCTCGAGGTCAACATCTATCGCGGGCAGAATCGCGATCTCGGCACCGGCCGCGTGTTTGGCGGTCAGGTGTTCGCGCAGGCGCTGGTGGCCGCACGCGGCACCGTGGATGAGCCGCGTGAGGCCCACTCGGTGCACGGCTATTTTCTGCGCGCCGGGGATCTCAAGGAACCGATCGTGTTCTTTGTGGACCGCCCCCGGGACGGTGGCAGCTTCACCAGCCGTCGGGTCACCGCGATCCAGCACGGCGAGGCGATCTTCCATCTGTCGGCGTCGTTTCACGTGAAGCTCGACGGTCTCGAGCATCAGAGTACGATGCCCGAGGTGCCGCCGCCCGAAGATCTGATGCCGGAACTCGATCAGATCCGGGAGCGGGCTGCGGTGTTGCCGCCGGAACTGCGCACGGTGCTCACGCAGGATCGGCCCATCGACTTCCGCTCGTTCACGTCGCACGTGCCGGGCACGGATGAATCGCGCGGCGCGAAGCGCTTCGTCTGGTTTCGCGTGATCGATACGCTCCCCGATGACACCATCACGCATCAGGCGATTCTGGCGTACGCGTCGGACTACGGCTTTCTGCCCACGGCCCTGTTGCCCCATCACGTGTCGTATCGTGACCCACGGCTGCAGCTGGCGTCGCTGGACCACACGATCTGGATGCACCGGCCGTTTCGCGCTGACGAGTGGCTGCTGTACAGCATGGAGAGCACGGCGGCCGCCGGTGCGCGTGGCTTCGTACGCGGCGAGATCTTCCAGCAGGACGGCACGCTGGTCGCGTCAGTGGCGCAGGAAGGGTTGATCAGGCTCCGCGACGATTGAGTCGTTCGCTCGTCGGCGTCGGTGTTACTGACGCCGCACGAAGGCCACGATGCGGTCGCGAAAGGTCGCGGTCTGGCTTGGCGACACGATGCGGCCGGCAATGACATGCCCGTCTTCGCCGGCCGTTGGCATCACGAGTACACGCTCCGCTTTTACTCGGCCCGTGTCGTCGAGCGCATCGAGCCAAGTGGTGGTCCGCTTGGCGTCCACGACCTGATCGCCCTGATGGTAGAACGCAAGCGTCGGCACGTCGTAGTCGTTCACCGACGCTTCGCGCACATATTCGACCAGCGCCTGCATCGGGAAGAGCGCGGTCGACGGATAGCGCATGGTCCAGAAACGCTTCTGCTCCTCGTTCTTCGCGACCCACTCGCGCTGCGGAATGAATCGCGGCAGCACGACCTCGGCCCACGGCAGCGTGAGCACACCGGCGGCGGGATCCTTCGGGCCGAAGTTGGGCGAGATGAGCACGAGCGCGTGCAGCCCCTCGCGCACGGGCTTGGGCAGCGTGGCCAGCCATACGCCGAGCGTGCCGCCGGTGCTGGTGCCGATGACGAGCACGGAATCGCCGAGCCGCCGGGCGACGTCGAGCGAGAAGGCGGCGTCGCCCATCCAGTCTCGCGCCTGCACGTGCCCCAGCGAATCACCGGGGAGTCCGTGACCGCGGAGACGCGTTTCGTACAGGTTGGCGCCGAGGGCGCGCGCCACCTCCTCGCTGACCGGGGACGTCTCCTGACGCGTGGCAGAGAATCCGTGCAGGTACACCACGCTCCACGGGGTCTTCGCGGGATTCGTGGTGTCAGCGAAGACGACGCGTTTCGCCACGTCGGGATCGGTGACGCCCGCCGCGCGCTCTTGGGTGGCAAACCACGCCGGAAACTCGGCGAGGCTGTCGGGAAGCGCTGTCGCGACGATTTGCATCGTGGCCGGATAGCTGCTCGGCTCATCCCAGTCCACGCTGGGGCGCGGTCCGGCCCGATAGACAGACCAAAGGACGACGAGCAGCAGGAAGACACGCCCCAACCGTCGACCGCGGCGCGTGCCGCCTGCGGCGGTCATACTGCGTCCGACGAGCTGGAGAAGTTGAAGTCGCGCACCTTGATCGGGGGCATCGCGACGCCGGGACCACCTTCACCGCCGGCGGTGCGCACGGCGGCGCCAACGCCCTCGAGGTTGTTCAGCATGAACAGCGGGGAATCGTTGAAGCGGAAGTTTTTGATAGAACGCGCGATCTTACCGTTCTCGATCAGGAACGTGCCATCGCGCGTGAGCCCCGTGTACATGAGCGTGCGGGCGTCGAGCGGACGCAGATACCACAACCGCGTGACGAGCACGCCGCGCGTGGTGCTGGCGATCATCGATTCGATCGTGTCCTTGCCGCTGGCCATGCGCAGTGACTGCGCGCCGCCGGTGGCCGTCTTGCCCTGCTTGTTGGCCCAGAAGCGGTTGTACGCCAGCTGATTGAGCACGCCGTTCTGCACCCAGGTCTGCTTGCCGGTGGGCATGCCTTCGCCATCGAACGGGGACCCGAGAATGAGCGGGTCGGCGGGATCGGTGAGGAGCGTGACGCGCTCGTCGACGATCTTCTCACCGAGGCGCGTACCGCCACCGGCCTTCGAGAACGCCGAGCGTCCTTCATCGGCGGAACGCGCCTGAAACGCGCCACCCATGAGGCTCACGAGATTGGCCGTGGCTTCAGGTTCGAAGATCACGGTGTAGCGACCGGGTTCGATGCCGACCGGATTGCGTGAGCGACGCGCCTTGTCGATGGCGCGGTCGGCCACCGACTGGAAGTCGATGGCGCTCCAGTCGTTACTCTCGCTGCCGACCCAACCCGAGCCGGTGCCGTCGGTGGTGCGCGCGGTGAGCGTGTAGTTGGCACTCGTGCCGCGATGATACGCGAACAGGCCAGCGCTGTTGCCGATGGCGCTCGCGTTGGCGTTGCAGATGATAAATCCGGCCACCGTGAGATCCTTGGCGGCGCGGGCCGGTGCCAGTGCCGTCATGGCCGCCGTGGCGCGATCTTCGGCCGAGAGCTCGGCGGTGCGATCGTACCACGCGTTCACCGGCGCGTATGTTTGCGGCGGCAGCTCACCGAGATACTCCGGGTCTTCCGGCGCCAGTCGCGCGAGTGCTTCCGACTGCTCGACGGCACGACGCAAGCCTTCGTCGCTGCGGTCGTTGGTGACCACGCTGGCTTTACGTTTGCCGAACACGCTTTGAATACGGATCGTGCTGTTGGTAGTCACGCCCGACGTGGACATCTGATTGTCGGCGAAGCGCAGATTCGTTTCGCGCGAGCTGTTCACCGACACGCGCACGGCGTCGGCCTTGGACAGCTTCACCGCGCGTTCAACGATCGCCTGTGCCTGTTCACGCGAGAGCACGCCGATGGCGGCCATGGCCTTCGTGTCGCTCATGGTGTCGCTCATGGACTCGCTCATACGGTGCGTCCCGTGTTGATGATGTTCGCGTTCTTGAAGCGCGTGGGCGGGCAGCCGTGGCTGACGGCGTTGGCCTGACCGGGCTGACCCTTGCCGTCGTTGAAGGTGCCGCCGAACTCGTAGCTGCTCTTGCCGCCGAGCATGTCGAGCGTGTTCCAGAAATCCGGCGTGCGCATTTGGTAGGCGGCGTCCTTCACCTGGCCCACGATCTTGCCCTTGCGCACTTCGTAGCACAGCTGCGCGCCGAACTGCGCGTTGTAACGCTGCTGATCAATGGAGTACGAGGCGCGGCCGATCATGGCGATGCCCTTGTCGGTCGCGGCGATGAGATCGTCCCAGCTCAGATCCTTCGCACCCGGCTGCAGCGACACGTTCGGCATGCGCTGGAACTGCACGTCGGCCCAGCTCTGCGCGTATGAACAGCCGTGCGAACGCACCGGCTTGCCGTTCTTGGCATACCACGACGACAGCCACGGCGCCTGTTCGCGCGTGGTCTGGTAGTCGTTGAGGATGCCGTCCTTCACGATGTGGAAGGTGTCGGGCTGCACGCCGTCGTCGTCGTAGCCGATGGTGGCGAGGGCGCCGACTTCGTCGCGGTTGCCCACGAGGTTCATCATCGGCGGTCCGAGCTTGAGCGAGCCGAGCACCTTCTCGGGTGGCGCCATGAAGCTGGTACCGGCGTAGTTGGCTTCGTAGCCCATGGCGCGATCGAGCTCGGTGGGGTGCGCCAGCGATTCGTGAATCGTGAGGAACAGCTGCGACGGGTGCAAAATGAGATCGTAGCGGCCCGGCTCCACCGGTTTGGCGGTGAGCTTCTCGGCCGCTTCCTCGCCCCACTTGGTGGCGTTCTTGACGATGTCGGCTTCGAGCACGTACTCCCAGCCGCGACCGGCGGGCTGCACGACTTCCGGGCCGCGCACGGCGGTGCCCGAACGATCGGGGGTTACGGCGGTGCAGCTCATGGTGACCCAGCTGCGCACGTAGTCCTGCGTGATCACCGAGCCGTCGGTGTTCGCGTAGTTGCGCTCTTCCTTCACGAACGAGAGGCCGGAATTCACGAAGCGCACGTTGGGCACTTTTAGTGCTTCGGCATTGGCGCGTAGCAGCAGGTCGGCCTTGGTTTCCACCGGCACGGTGAAGGGGTCGATCTGATAGGCGCTGCGCCATGTGGCATTGGGATGCGCCGGCGACGGTGCCAGTTCGACTCGGCGGTCGCGCGCAATGCGATTGGCCTTGGCGATGGCCACGGCTTCCTGCGCGGCAGTGCCGACGCCTTCCTTGGTGAGTTCCTGCGTGGCGCAGAAGCCCCAGCAGCCGTCGACCAGCACGCGCACACCGCAGCCCATGGTGTCGG
>CAITQY010000783.1 GCA_903894655.1 uncultured Gemmatimonadota bacterium | reverse complement strand
CGAGAGACGCGCGTGCATTTCGTCGACATTCTGCACGACTTCGGTGACTTGATCTTCGAGGTACGTGGTGCGCAAATCACTGAACGAACCGACTTGCAGGCCGATGTTGATCACCGTGGGCGTGTTGCGTGGCAGCGGCTGCCCGGATCGACCGGGACTTGCTTTCAGGCCATCAGTGAAGGCTCGTCCTGGGATATGGCATGAACTGCATGCGCGCGAGTTGTTACCCGAGAGTCGCGTGTCATGAAAGAGGGCACGGCCCAGCGCGACGCGCGCGGCCGGCTCCTGTCGCGTGTCGATCGGCGCGAACGCCAGCACATCGAACGCATCCGCATCGAACAGCGTGACGGCCTGCATGCGGAACGCACGGCGTTCGTCGGGCTGACCGATACCGAGCGCCACCCGCTGCGCGTTGAGCGCCCGCGTGAGGGGGTTGGCGTGGCGTACCAAAAAGTCGAGATGGTCGAACGCATCGCGGCTCGCGTTGGTGCGCAACGCACGCTGTGCTCCGATCAACGCCGAATCCACCACTGTCCATCCAGGCGTACCGCCGCGGTACGGCGCGATCGCACGGGCAATGCCCTCCAGCGCCGCGTCCGCCTCCGGGAGGGAGTGACCAGCGACCGGCGAATCGAAGCCCGTGATACCGAGCGACACCACACGGGCCATTTCGAGCTTGACCGCATCCCAGACGCGATCATCGGTCACCACCTGGACGCCGATCATGGTGCGCGCCCTCGTGAGAATCTGACCCAGCGTACGGACTTCGGTCTGCAGCGCCTCGCGTTCGGCATGCGGATCGTCGCTGAACAACGCTTCTTCGACGACCTGAAACCCGGTGGGCGGCGTCACGATGTTCGGGCCCTCGTGCTCTTCCGCGTGCGGTAGCGCGGGGCCATTCAGCTCGCGCGAGGTCGACGGCGCGTAGTACTCGAGCGCCAGTTCGACGTGCTTGAACGACGATCGCGCCGACGTGAAGAGCTCGCGAGCGTGTTGCACGTCGTCACCCGTGTCCAGCGTCGACACCGCGCTGTCCAGTCGCGACACGCGGGCCACCAACGAATCCATCTCGACGCGCCACGAAGCCAGCGCACGCCCCGCGCGCTCGTCACTCCGTTGCGCCACGGCATCCTTGACCGCGGTATCGGCACACCCCCCACCGGCAACCGAGATACCCACAGCGACCACCACGGCTAATACACGACGCACGACAGACACTCCGATAGAAAGACAGCACAGGCCGGCCGGGAGGCATGCTCCGAGCCGGCCTGTGACACCACCCTGTTGCGCAGTTAGCGCGGCAATCCCTTCACGATGACCATCTGGCTCGCCTGGTTCTCGTTCGGACGCACGGTGCCACCGTCCACGCCCCGATACTTCGTACCATTCCACGAGTGCGGCTGCAGCGAAATGATGAACGTGTTCTCCTGACCCAGCTCGGCCGACACGTCGATCATGGCGCCGTACTCCCAGCCGGCCTTGCCCGCCGGACGCGCACCGGTGGCATTGTACAGCGCCGCGTCGGCCGTCGTACGACGGTGGTCGAGTTCGATCACCGGGCGCAGCTCGCGTGTGGCAATGTTGTACTGGTAGATCCAGCCGTCGTGTGCCTCGTCGCCGTATCCGTTGTCATCTTCCTGCGGATACACATAATTCGTGCCGACATAGATGTTGTCGACGTTCTGGAACGTTTTGGCAGGGCCATTCTTGTCATCGCCGTCCATGACCAGTTCCAGCGTTCCGGACAGCGGGCTGTTCTCGTCGAGCTTCACGCGATACACGCGGCCGTACTTGCTGCGGCTGTAATCCGCGTTGACGCCCGTGTTGTTCTGACCGGTCACCGCGAAGTAGATCTCGCGGTTGTTGGCGGCCGATCCCTTGCGGTAGTCCACGTCTTCCACGCGGGCGAAGCGCATCGCGTTCACCGCCACGGTGGCCAGATTCACTTGGCGGCCGGTGAGCGTCTTCTGGTTGGCGATCTGGCGGAACTGCACCGGATACGTCTGGCCCACCACCATGTCACGCTCGCGGGTGTTGTTGTCCGTGCGCGCCAACACATACAAGTTGCCGTTGTCGAGATCACCAACGGTATTCGAGACGTACATGGCCAGCTGCCCGCCTTCAGCGCTGGAATCGTCATCACCGATCATGATCACGGTGCGGTTCGGATACGCGACCTTGGGCAGCGGCAGCGACTGCTCGGAGTTCCAGCGACCGAGGGCCGCGAGGTAGCGAGGCGTATTCGCCGGGCCGGACGGATCGACGGCGAGAATCTCCGATTCCTCGCTGCTCTCACCATTGGTGAGAAACAGCGGGCCAAACCCATGCGTCTCCGGCGTGGCGAGCGTCGCCGAACACAGGCGATACCGACCGGCGGTGGAGTTCACGACGTAGTCGCCCGAAATCGGCTTCAGCGTCGCGTCGAACTTCACGCGGGACACCGAGTAGTTGTCCTCATGGTTCGTGAGCAGCGTGAAGCTGCCGTCGGTGTTGCGCGTGAAGCCAGCGCCATCGGCTGAGCCGCCAAACACGAAGGTCGGGGACCCGGTAAGCTGATCGTCGCTGCCGATCAAGCTGAAAATCTCAACGCCGGACACCAGGGATTTGACGAGGGCGGGCGTGACCGACTGGTTCTTGAGTGCCACCGGCGCGATCTGCTTCACGTCGGTCGAGTTGTTGTCGCTGCAAGCCACGACGAACAAGCTGCACGAGGCAGCCAGCGCGCGCGTGGCGAATGTGGAGGGATAGCGCATGGGAACAGCGTCCTCGGTATGTGTAGATGCGGAGCGGATCAGACGATCGCTATGGCGATGGTCGTTCGCAGAGCACATACGGAGTCGCGTGCGAAGAATTCGAGATGACCGCGTCACACGGAAGTCACGGACAGGTCGCAGAACTCCCCGGGTGCTGCAGTCCGAACGTGGCGGTACAATCATTCGAATTCATTCGCCCGACATGCATTTCAGAAATCTTTTTGTGTCGACACGCACCCGCAGCGCCCTACCTCAGCTCAGGCCGAACTCTTCCCGGGCCTGACGGGCCGCGCGTGTGTGCACGTCGTCGGCAGCCAGCGCGGAACCGCTGGAGTCGGCCGCAGTCCCCAGCGTCATGGCATCTTCTCGCCGTGCCAGCAGCGTCCAGAATTCGCCGGCATCCGCATCGGCCCCGTGGTCTGCCGGCAACAGGGCGTACATCGCCTTGTACATCATTGAGAAGGCGAAAAAGATCGCGACCATGTCCGGCAGCACGAGCACGAACCGGGTGATCGCATTCACATTGGCCACCTGATCATTGAACGCCGGCGTGTTGAATGGCGCGAGGACCATACGGTAATTGATCACGAAGTTGATCGCACCGGCCGCCAGATTCGTCACGCCAATCAGAATGCCCGCCTTCTTCATGGCGGATCCGACCGTCGGTTC
Organism: uncultured Gemmatimonadota bacterium; assembly: GCA_903894655.1. Taxonomy (GTDB): domain Bacteria; phylum Gemmatimonadota; class Gemmatimonadetes; order Gemmatimonadales; family Gemmatimonadaceae; genus Gemmatimonas. The sequence goes on along the minus strand of CAITQY010000783.1, from coordinate 10,852 downwards.
GTCGAGCAGACGGTTCATCTGCTGCTCACGCTCCGGCGTGTCAGGACTCAGCCCCTGTAGCGCAATCGCACGCGTGACGGGTGACCCGAGCAGCGCCGTGGCACCAAACACCAAGAACGACACCACGTAACTGACGCTGTCTTTGACCGCGAACAGCAGGCCATCCACGTACCAGAACGCGAGGGCCCCACGCATCAGCGACGTCAGACCGACGAACGCCGTGATGAAGTTGAAGCGACGGGTGATCACCAGGAGGTCGAGGAGTACCCAGACCACCGGGATCATGGCGGCCGTGAGGTACGCATTGAGCGCCCCGAGCGGCTCGGTCCCGTACTTCAGGACAAGAATCGGTATGGCGGCACCGATCAGAATGTCCAGCGTGAGTTTCAGCGACTTCGACATGGACACGGAATCTCACCGGTACTGAGGGTGGACGGTACCCGTGGGGATCGCGAACTGCCAAATGCTTAGGGGGCAGGGAGGAGGGTGTCAGGATGGAGGAAGCAGGGACACCGCGCGCCGTTGCTGCGCCCTCCTCCCTGACACCCTCCTCCCTGCCTCCTAAGCGTTTGGCCGTTACAGACCTAGCGGCGCATCGCCACACTCAAACCCAGCGCCCCATTCAGCCACCGCACGAACGGCGTCATCGCCTTAAAATGCGCGGCCAGCGTCTTCGGCAACGTGGGGCTCGTCACTTCCTCCGGCGTGAGCTCGGCGAACGCCGTATACGATTGATACCGGAGCCGGGCTTCCGCTGGATGATCGGCGGCGAAGCCGCGCGGCAGCCTCGTGAGCATGCCATCTGTATCCAGATCGCCAAAGCGACGACGGAAGCCGCGCCCCTTCACGATTTCCTCGAATCCATCCAGATCATCAGTGAGGGCCTGCCGGATCTTGTGCACCGCCGAGCGCGGCGGCATCCAGATACCGCCGCCGCAAAACGACGTGCCGGGCTCGATGTGGAAGTAAAAACCCGCTCCACCGTGCGCGGCTTCAGTGCCGACGCCGCGCCCCGCGTCGCGATGAAAGAACCAGCACGCCGCGTGCGTCTTGTACGGCGCCTTGTTCTTCGAGAAACGCACGTCGCGATGAATGCGAAACACCGACTTCTTCGGTGACCCCACGATCTCCGGTGCGAACGAGGCGAGATGCACGTCCATTTCTTCCACGAGCGACGCCAACGGGCGCTTGATCTCGCGTTCGAAATTGGCCCGATGCTCCTCGAACCATTCCTTGCGGTTGTTCTTCGCGATGCCGCGCAGGAACGTGAACGCTTTTGGTGTAAACGGCGTGACGTGATCGCCGATCAGCTCTTTCATGACATCCCCGAGGACATCGCCGACGCCATCGCCTCGATAGACGACGACATGGCGGGAAACAGGAAACGCAGAAACAATCCCGAGCGCTCACCCCACGCCCGCTCATCATGGAGCGCCCCGTCTGCCTCCATGTACAACAGGTCGTGTCCCGGTTGCCATCCTTTTCGCAACAACATGCGATACAGCAAGCGGGTGCCCTTCAGCATGCGCGCCTCACCGGTGCCCACGTCGAGCCAGACCTTGAGCTCGGGACGCATGCCGTTGTTGGCCACCAGCTGACGCACGATCCACCGATCGTCCCACCACACACTCGGCGACAACAAGCCAAGCTTGCCGAACACGGTCGAGTGGGTGAGTCCGAGATGCAGCGTGAGCAAGCCGCCCAGCGAGCTGCCGGCCAGCCCCGTGTCCCGCGCGCCACGACGGGTGCGCCAGTTGTGATCCACCCATGGCTTGAGCTCGTACACGAGCATCTGCCCGTAGCGATCGGCCAGACCGCCGGCATCGTGCGCATTGTCACGCGTGGGCGTGTACTCGTCGATACGATCGCGGCCGGCATTGCCGATCGCCACGATGATGACCGGTTCGATCACCTGGGCATGCATGAGTGCACGCGCGGTGGTGTCGATACCCCATTGCACGCCGAACGGCGACATTGCGAGGTCGTCGAACACGTTTTGCCCGTCATGCAGATACAGCACCGGATAGCGCCGGTCACGGTTCAGCGCGTAGTCCGGCGGCAGGCAGACGATGACGTCGTGCGGGTGCGGCAGAAAGCGCGACCGGATCTCCGTAAAGTGCAACAGAGAACCCACCACCCGGGGAACCGGTGGGGTGGGGTGCAGATCGTCGGACAACCCAGCATGGACCATGAACGCAACCTAAGCGGCGGGCGTGGCGCGGGGCATACCTGGCCGTTCGCGCGGCGTCAGACCGGGTCGCTCACGCTCCCGGTCTGGACGAACGAATCGAGGTTCGACAGCGCGCGCATGCCCATGTTGGTGCGCGTCTCGATGGTGGCGCTACCCAGATGCGGCAACAACACCACGTTCTCGAGCTCCATGAGCTCGGCCGCCACGCTCGGTTCGAATTCGTACACGTCCAGTCCCGCTCCGGCGATCTTCCGCTCCTTCAGTACCGACGCGAGCGCGGCCTCGTCGACCACGTCACCACGCGCGGTATTCACCAAGTACGCATGCGCGGGCATCAGCGCGAGCGTACGCGCGTTCATGAGGTGACGCGTCTCGGGTGTGGCGGGGCAATGCAGTGACACCACATCGGCGCGCGCCAGCAACGTCTCCAACGAGTCCACACGTTCGGCGCCAGCCGGCCCCGCCGTGGCGGGATCATCGATGCGCGGATCACGCGGCGCATGATAAATGATCTTCATGTCGAACGCGGCCGCAGCCTGACGCGCCACCGCGCGACCGATGCGGCCATACCCCACAATACCGAGCGTCTTGCCGCGCATCGTGCGCCCCAGCATGAACGTGGGACGCAATCCACCCCACACGCCACTGCGCACATGCCGCTCACCTTCGCCCAGGCGACGCATGGTCATCAACATCAGGGCGATCGCAATATCAGCCGTGTCGTCGGTCACGACATCGGGGGTGTTGCTGATCGTGATGCCAGCCCGCTTGGCCGCCGCCACGTGGATGTGATTGACGCCCACACCCACATTGCAGAGCATGCGCGCGCGGATGCCGGGCGTATTGAAGATGTCCTCACTCCAGCGGTCGGACACCGTGGTCATCACAACGTCCGCCTGCTGCAGCACCTGCTTCAGTTGATCCGGTGCAAGCGGCAGATCCGTCTTGTTGAACAACGCGTCGTAGCGCAACGCAATCTCTGCTTCCACCGCGGCCGGCATCTTCCGCGTGACCACCACGCGGACGTTCTTCGTATCCGTCGACAACGCGCTCACGTCGACACCCGCCACTGCTGCAGCGCGGCGCCGACGCCGCTGCCGAGCGTGACCGGAATACCCGCGTCGCACAGCGCCATCTCCACACCCGACAACGCACCGGCCAAGGTGAGACTGTTCGTATCGCCGAGGTGGCCGATGCGGAACAGCTTGCCAGCGACTTCGGTCAGCCCCGATCCCAGCGAGACGTCGTAGCGCGAGAACGCCAGTTCGATCACCCGGCGCGCATCATGCCCCTCAGGCACCATCACCGCCGTGACGGAGTTCGACGCGATCTCGGGCCGCTTCGCACACTGACGCAACCCCCACGCACTCACCGCCGCGCGCACGCCATTAGCGAGGAACCGGTGACGCTCGGCCACCGCATCCATGCCTTCGTCCAGGAGCATCGTCAGCGCTTCGTCGAGACCGAAGAGCAGTGACAGCGCTGGAGTGCTCGGAAAGAATCCCTGCACGTTGTTCGCACGCATCGGCCGCAGATCGAAGTACGCGCGCGGCATCGTACAGCCGTCAACGCGCGCCAGTGCCTTCTCGCTCATGTAGAGAATGCCGAGCCCTGCCGGCAGCATGAAGCCCTTCTGCGTCCCGGTGAGCGCGCAGTCCACGCCCCATGCATCGAACTGGAACTCGAGACTGGCGATCGAGCTCACGCCGTCCACCAGCAGCAGCGCCGGATGCTTCGCGCGATCGATCGCAGCGCGCACGGCCGCCACGTCGCTCGTGACACCGGTGGCCGTTTCGTTGTGCACCAGCAGCACACCCTGAATCTCATGCGCCGTGTCGGCGGCCAGCGCCGCTTCGATGCGCTCTGGATTGGCGACATCGCCCCACGGCTCTTCGATCACGTCCACCTGATAGCCGAGCGCGCGCGCCGTGTGGATGAACAGGTGCGAGAACTGTCCAAAGCGCACCGCCAGCAAGCGTCCGCCGGGGTTCACCGTGTTCACCAGCGCCGCCTCCCACATCGCACTCCCCGTGGCCGGAAAGACGAACGGCTCGCCGTTGGTCTGATGAACGACCTGCGGCAGACGCGAGAGGATCGAGCGCGTGAGCGCCGGAAACGCTGACGAGCGATGATCTTCCATCGCTCGGTGCATGGCGCGCAGCAGGCGGTCGGGAACCGGTGTCGGTCCCGGGATCTGGAGAAAGTGCCGTCCGGCCATCGTTTACGTCGGAGAAGGAAGCGTGCTGTCGACGGCCGGGGCGTCCGGCTCGTCATCGGAAACATCATCGTGTTCATCGTGCCCGTCATCAGTCGCGTCATCATGCGCGTCCTCAGTCGGCTCGTTCACCTGATCGGGATCGAGCACGCGCAACAGCCGCCGGCACAGCCGTGCCAGGCGCACGCGCTGCTCACCGCTCAATTCGGCCATGATCGCTACGATCGCATCACTCCGCGCCGGGGCGGTGCTCACCAGTACGTCGCGCCCGTCGTCGGTGAGATACACCGAGATAAACCGTCGATCGGTGGCGTGTCGCTCTCGGCGTGCCCAGCCCCGCGCTTCGAGCGCGTCGATGATCGCCGTCATCTGCGCCTTGCTGCGCCCGAGCGCCTCGGCCAACTCCTGCTGATGCACCGGCCCGCGCGATTGCAGCGTTTCCAGCACACCGAACTGCGACGCCGAGAGCCCGAACGGATGGACCGCCTGCTCGACCTGCGCGGACGCCATTGAGGCGGCACGCTGCAGCATCGAATAGGCGTCGAGGGCGCGGCGGCGTTTCTTCTCTCCCTTACTCATACGGGCGTTGGTAGTCGGAGGACGGGGACATCGGTGCAGCGGAACAGCGCACTACGGGCGGGTGACGCCAGCATGGCGCACCGTCATACGCTCGGCGAGTACGGTCGCGACCGCCATGATCGTCTCCTGCGGGTTCACCCCGAGCGACGTGGGCAGCAGCGACCCATCGGAAATGTACAGCCCCCGCACGCCGTGCCGCTCGCCGTCCGGCGTCGCGCCTGACGTGGACGGATCGGTGCCCATACGACAGGTGCCATTCACGTGGGCTGAAAAGAGCCCGATGCGATTCGGACCGACGGAGCCTTCTTCGAGCCGGGCCACATCGGCCGCCGACCGCACCACGATCGGCGTGGCGTGCATCGTGCCCACTTCACGAGCGCCGGCGGCGAAATGGATCTGGGCCGAGGCGGACAGTGAGGCGCGCACACGGCGCTGATCTTCCGGAGTCAGCGCGTACGCAATCGACGTTTCCCCACGCCGATTCACCCGCACGCGACCGCTCGAGCGTGAACGTTCCGCCCCGTCGCGGGTGAGACCGATGAGCACGCCGAGTTGGTTGAACGACGACATCAAGGCGCGGTGGGCGTGACCAAAGCCGGGCATGGCCACCGCCGTGAAGGACGGATGCATTGGCGGTGTTTCGATCCAGAAGCCGAAGTCGGTGCCGCGCCAGCGCAAATGCTCATCGCACATGGTGGTGAGCGGAATGCCGCTACTGGTCACGATGTCGCGATCATACCGCCCCCAGATCGCCGTCGGAGGATGCAGCCGCAGCCACTGACCCACGCCGCCACCACCGAGTCCCGAGCGTTGGAGCAGCGCCGGTGTGCCGATGGCGCCGCCGGCCACGACCACGATGGGCGCATCAATGGTGAGCGCGCGAGCGGGGCGCCCCGACGACGGATCGCGCACCGTGGCGTGCACCCGCTTCATCGGCGGGGTGCCCGATCCGGAATCACGTTCACGGATCTCGATACGATCGACGTGCGTATCGGCGTGCAGCGTCGCCCCGGCGGTGAGCGCGCGTGGCACGAACGTGACCAACGTGGACTGCTTGGCGTCGTGCCGGCAGCCCACGCCGCAAAAGCCGCAGCGCACGCAGTTGGTGGCGTTGATCTGCGCGGTCGACACCTTCCACCCGAGGGACCGCGCCCCGTCGAGCAAAATGCGGTTGTTAGCGGAATGGGCGTCTTCGGGGACCGCGCTGGCGTGCACCTCGCGCTCCACGCGCTCGAACACGGGGATCATCTCCCGCGGCGTCATGCCATACACGCCGGATTCCGTGGCCCACTGCTCGAGCACGAAGTCCGGCGTGCGCAGCATGATCATCCAGTTCACGGTGGTGGATCCACCAACGGTGTTGCCTTGCACCAGTGCCACCGACGCGTCGTCGGTGGTGCGCATCGCCCCGTCGGCGTACAGCTGCTGGGTAAGCTCAGCCTCCCGTTCGTTGAAATCGGCGCGCGTGCGATAAGCGCCCGACTCCAGCACGACCACCTCGAAACCGGCTTCGGCCAATCTGGCCGCTGTCACCGCGCCGCCGGCGCCGGTGCCGATGACGACCACATCGGCGGTGCGATGCAGGTCGGTGCGCATGGACACCGCGGGAATCACCCCGCGGGGGAGCGGGGCCGGAGCGATCATCGTGGGTAGTTCCACCGCACCGCGCGCCACCGGTTCGTCGGGCCGGCTGACCCCGGGCAGCGGGCCTTCCCACGGCACCCGTGGTGACCGCAGGTGCATCGGTCCCGCATAGCCGATGGCCTCGGCGACGTCCGGATGCGCATAGTGCACCGTCAACAGCAGGCGACGCACGGAATGCGAAGCCGAGCGCAGGGGGGCGAGCGCCGAGTTGAGCCAACGATCGAAGCAGCGCGTCTGATCGTCGGCCGCCAGGGCCGCGAAGCGCGTCGCTTCGCCGATGGCCAGCAGGACGGAGACGCGCCCACCCAAGACACCAAGGGCGAGCCCAAGCTGCGCGCGGCGGTGGGCGGGAAGCCGTTCCAATCGAGCGTCACACCGGGCGATGAACTCGTGGGCAGACTCCGTGCTTGGCGGCGCGCCTCGGAGCACGCAGGGGGCAAGCGCCGCCAAGGACTCACGCTGCGGTCGCGATAAGTGCGGCAACACCACGCGAGGTGGCGTGCGAATCTCTGGACTGATGGCGGTCATAGCCGCACGCTACCGCACGTCCCAGCATCACGCCAGCCGGATTCTTCCGACACCGACGGCGGCAGCACGAGGATCGCGGGCGTGGCGCCGGGTGCGTGCCCGCGTCCTACGCCCGCATCGCGAACAGCCGTCGCGTGTCGTCGTGGGTCAGCACCCAGATCGAGTAGCCACCGAACAACGTGCCCAACGGCCACCGGAACAGACGCAACGCGGACACGAACAGGATCACGTAGCGAGCCCACTGCTGATGGTTGAGCAGCGCGAAGCCCGCGATGAGACCGAACACGCTGATGGCACCGATGACGATGGCGATCAGGGCGCTGGTGACCGTGCCGACGATCAGCACGATGGGATTGAGCGTGGCCAGCGAGGCGAAGATGCCGCCCAGCAACACGCCAGCGGCGGCCAGGATGCCGATAGCGCTGTAGATCAGATTGACGATGCCGACAACTTTGATATGCGTGCGCACGGTGCCGCTCCGGAGTCATGGGTACGCTGTTCCGTACGACCCACGGCGCGCGCAGGATTCAGCGCACGCGCCAGACGGCCTTCACCATGCGCTTGGCACCGCCACCAGCAACGCTGACCATGGCGACCCCGCCCAGAATGACCGTCATGGCGGCGACGGCCTGCGCCGGAAGACGCTCACCCGCGAAGAGCACGCCGAGCAACACCGCGACGGCCGGGTTCACGTACGCGTAGGTCCCCACCGCCGTCGGGCTCGCCACCTTCAGGAGCCACATGTAGGTGCTGAATCCGATCAGCGACCCGAACACGATCAAGTAGAGCAGCGAGGCCGCCGAGCGGGCGGAGATGTGCAGCGTCTGCGTCCACTCCCCTGAGGCGAGCGACAGCAGCAGGAGCAGCGAGCCGCCCACGAGCATCTGCATGGCGATCGCCAAGGCGGGCGAGTCGGCCTGTCGCGCCGTTCGCGAATACAGCGAACCGACGGTCCACGAGAGGGAGCCCAGCGCGAGCACCACGGCGCCCGCGGGGTCGACGGTCGCCGTGGCCGCACCGGTGGGCATGACGAGCAGCGCGACGCCGGCGAGGCCGATCAGCACGCCGATGAGCTTGATGAACTCCGGGCGTTTTCCCTGCCAGAGTTCGCAGAGCACGAGCCAGAGAGGCACTGTGGCCACGAGTACCGACGCGAGGCCGGACGGCACCCGTTGACTCGCCCAGGAGACGGCCCCGTTGCCTACGAAGAGGAGCAGCGCGCCGATGACTGCCGACGACTTCCACTGGCTTTTCGTTGGCTTTTTCGCGCCACGAATAATGCACCATGAATACAGCATAGAGCCAGCGACCAGAAACCTGGCCGCCCCCATTCCGAATGGGGGGATCGTCTCCACCCCCCAGTGGATCGCCAGATACGTCGATCCCCAGACGAGATAGATCACGAGGAACCCGGCGATCAGCTGCCACTTGGTGGCCGACGCGGTCGATCCGCCGCTCGCGGTTTCGGCTGTGGCCACGGCCAGCTTGGCGTTCAGGTCGGCGTTCGGACTGGGAATCGGACGGGGCGTGGAAGACATCGCGTCAGGTTGGACGACGCAGGGCGCGCAGGGCGGCATCACCGGCCGCCACGCCGCCTACGAGGAGATAGAGATAGAACGTGTAGAAACGCCACCAAAGCAGCGATGCGGCAAAGATACCTGCGGGTATCGCCGAACTGAGCGTGGCCGCAAAGGCGCCTTCGATAAAGCCGCCGCCGCCGGGTGCCGGCACCACCACGCCGCCATAGAACAACGCCAACGGCCACAGCACCAGCGGGGCCAACGCATCCATGGTAAGCGGAAATGACGGATCGCCCACGAACACCAGAATGGGCAGCGTCGCCACCTTGCACAGCACATGCAGCACCGAGCCCCCGAACGCCAGCAGCATCAGCACCGGATCGGCCCGTCGCAGCGACTGCACCGATTCCCGCAGCGCCCGCAACGTGCGCTGCACCGCCCGCCAACGCCCGGCGCGCAACCCGATCCGTGTAGCCCAGACGGGCGGCGGCCCATTGGCGTTCCTGCGGGAGAGCACGAAACCCACCGCCCCGACGCCCAGCACGAAGCCGCTGTAGCCGCCCACGAGACTGAGCAGCCCAGCCACCGACGCGCCACGCCCGGCGAAGAGCACCGCCAGCACGCTGCACACCAGCACCAGTGACCACATCTCGAGAAACAGCTCGAGAAAGAGAATCAGCACGCGCCCCGCCGGGCCGGTGCCACTTTCCGCCAGCACCAGAAAGCGCGCCGGCTCCGCCCCCGACCGGGCGGGCGTAATGGCCGCCGCGAAGTCACCGGCCAGACAGACCCGCACCGCTGTTCCGAAGCGCAGCGGGATGCCGCACGCCCGCGCCGACGCCTGAATCTTGAGCGCCCGGGTGATGATCTCCGCCGTCACCGTGGCCAATGCCGCCGCGTGCACCGGCCACGCCAGCCACGGCATACCACCCGCCGGCCAATGGGAGGCGACCACCCATGCCGACACCCCCAGCATGGCGGCGAACGACAGGGCGGTCACGAGCCATCGAGCAGCGGACATCGTGGAAAGATAGTGGACGCGGTATCGAAGTCGCGCGTGCTGGTCACGCAGGGCTCCAGCGAAGAGCCGAGTGGACTGCGCCTTTCACCCGCACGGGGATTGGTGTCGGATCAGCATCGGGACACCGGATGAGATGACGCAGTTTGTCACGCTCATTCCGGGAGCATTGGCGTACAGCGTTCACTGACGGCGGCGTCCACTCTGTGTGCACAGCCGGAAGCCGCCGATCCATTGGTGTGCACGAAGCGCCGGAATAGGGGCCTGGAGCCGAAGTACATCAGCAGGCCAAGCTCGGTGCCGGTGGCCTTGAGGTAGTGCAGCATTTGCGATTCGTGCTGCGGGTGCAGCGTATCAGCGGTCTTGCACTCGACGATCACTTTGCGATCGACGAGCAGGTCCACGCGATATTGGCCGACGATGCGCTCTTTGTAGCGTACGCCGAATGGCACTTCGCGATCAACCGGGATGCCGCGCTGCTGCAGCTCGACGTAGAGTGCGTTCTGATAGCAGCCTTCGAGGAGTCCGCGGACCATCGTGTTGTACACTTCGTAGAACGCACTGATGATCTGGCTGCTGAGTTCTTGGTGCAGTAGCCGCTTCCGATCAGTTTCGGCCTCGCTCATGCTTGCTCCTGGTTCAGGGGCACACAAGCTGTCATCGTCATCGGCCGAAGTACCCACCGATACGTTGCCACCAATCTCATTCGAACGCCGCTTGCCATGCGATCGGCAAACAGCTTCACCGCTGATCCACGCGAACAACTACACGGATCACCCGTGGCGCGACGACGGCTCCGCGCACGCGACGAGCAATTCAATTGTTGCTGTTCATCCGCGCACATTCGTGCGGATCCGCGGTCAAGTGGTTTGTTGCGAAGCTGGCACAACAGCGTAACCGCGGATCAGCGCCAATCACTACACGGATTACCCGTGGCGCGACGACGGCTCCGTGCACGCGACGAGCAATTCAATTGTTGCTGTTCATCCGCGAACATTCGTGCTGATCCGCGGTCAAGTGGTTTGTTTCGAGGCTGGAACAACAGCGCAACCGCGGATCAGCGCGAATAACTACACGGATCACCCGTGGCGAGACGACGGCTCCGCGCATGTCACAGCCATTTGATTCCTTGCTGTTCATCCGCGAACATTCGTGCT
>CAITQY010000782.1 GCA_903894655.1 uncultured Gemmatimonadota bacterium | reverse complement strand
CGGCTTGCTATCGAGCCAGGCCTGAAGTTCATCAGCGCCGCGCTGTTCGAACAACGCGGCGAGTACTGACAAGTTCACGCCTTCGTACTTGAGGCAGAACTCCAGGTGAGCTGACAACGTATCGTCAAAGTCGTACTTGCCGGGGTAGCACGCTACGACTGAACCGTCGGCGCGTTCTGTCCGATCGACCACGCTCCGGCGTTTGGCGATAAAGCTGGAGGTGCGATCTTCCACGCAAATTAGCCCGTAGCGAGAGATCAGCGCGTTGTAGCCAATCTGACGGTCTGTAGCTGACATTTGTAAAAATACTTACCTTAAGTGGAAAAACACCTACATTCTTTCATATAAAAGTATCGGCATCGATGTGGATGAGCGCGCGATCGCGCGCTTCAGGGTTGTCAGCTAGCTACTTCGGAAACGCGAAAACCATGGCGGGCTCGACCGCGCGCGCGTGATTGCGCGCAATGCGATCGGCCATTGCTAGCGCATACGGAGCGGCGCTCACCAACATCTCACGGCTGCGTGCATCGAGTTGCAAACCCGCACGCCGCGCCGCGGTTTGGATAAATGCAAGCGTTGTGGCGTCAGGTTCCTGCACCGCCGGCTCCGGCTGCAACCTGATCGGCGTTGAAGTCGCCCCACGCTCGAGCCGTGGTCGCTGCGAACGCCATGCCGTGGCTTTTTCATAGGCGTGACCGAGGCGAAGTACGGCATCGTCGCGAAACGGCGCTGCGGCGATTTGCATGCCGAGCGGCAGGCCATTTGCGGCAAAACCGTTGCACACAGACATCGCCGGACCACCGGTTACGTTGAAAATATTGTAGATACTGGGCTTACTCCAGAACTCGATTCCCTTGAATTGATCGAGACGCGGTGCCGGGCCCGACCCGGCTGTCAGCATCACATCGAAATCGCGGTAAACCGGCTTCATTTCCTGCAGCATGATTTGGCGTTCGCGCTGCGCTTGCACGTAGTCGGTTCCCTGAAACAGACACCCCGGCAGAACCTTGCGCAGGAATTCGGCCCCGAAATCGCCAGCCCGATTCATCAAATCCGTCTGATGATTGGAAAACAACTCGCACTCCGCGATTACCATCCTTACGTCATGATAGGCGTGCATCGGCCGCACGCGAATGTCGCGGCAGACCGCCCCGAGTGCGGTGAGAACATGCACTGCTTCATCCATGGCGCGCGCCAGTTCGGCGTTGACCGGAAGATCTTCTTCCCAGAAGTGGCGGATGACGCCGATGCGCATGCCGCGGACGTCAGTCGTCAATCCGGCACGGTAATCGGGTATCGATGCTGCAATGCTGCCGGGATCCGCCGCGTCGTGGCTGGCGATAGCCTGCAGCAAGATCGCGCAGTCTTCGACAGTCCAAGCCATCGGGCCGCAAGTATCAAATGAATAAGAGTTCGGTATGACGCCCCGTCGGCTAACTAGGCCGTAAGTCGGCTTGAGGCCAACCAGACCGCCGAGGGCAGCAGGATTACGGATCGATGCGCCGGTGTCCGAACCCAGTGCGCCGAGCACTAAGCCGGCGGCGACGGCGGCGGCCGATCCGCTGCTCGAACCGCCAATATAGTGCTCGACGTTCCAGGGATTCCGCGGGATGGGCCATGGCAGATCGTGTGATGGCCCCCCGATGGCGAACTCGTGGGTGCCGAGTTTCCCCATCAATATGGCCCCGCTTGCATAAAGCATGGCGGTGGCAGCCGAATCTTCGATCGGGACGTTGTCGATTAAAATCTTCGAATGCGCCGTGGTGCGGATGCCGGCTGTGTTGTAGATGTCCTTGAGACCGAATGGAATCCCGTGCAAGGGACCGCGCCAGTGACCGGCGCAGATCGCTGCTTCGGCATCGCGTGCCTGACTGAGCGCGAGTTCAGGTGTTGGCGTAATGAAAGCATGGACTTGTGGATCGTACGTCTCGATCCGCTCGAGCAACATGCGGGTCAATTCCACCGGCGAGAGCTTGCGGGACTTGAGCAACTCGCCGGCTTGGGCGATTGTCAGGAAATCGGTATCTGCAATCATCGCGACCTCAAGTGGGTGATGCGCAGGCGGGTCTGCGAATAGCCAGAATGGAAGCTGCCGGCGCGTCCGCCGCGGGTGACTACAACATGATCGCGCAACGGCAGTAGCAGTGCGTGGAAGTGAGGACGGATT
>CAITQY010000781.1 GCA_903894655.1 uncultured Gemmatimonadota bacterium | reverse complement strand
TCGTGCTGCTTTTTCGAGGCCGACGCGGCGCTGATGAGCACCACCGCCACGATCACCGCCGCCAACAGCATGAACACGACATGCTTGGTGGGCGAGAGATCGACTTCCATGCTGCCGATGTGCACTGGCGCGAATTTGGGAAGGTCGACTTCCTTCGCGAGGTGCCTGTTCGGCCACGGGACTTCGAGGTGCGAGGCATCGGTAATGTGCGGCGTGATGAAATCCACCGAAGCCGCCGCCGGCGTAGCCGGAGCAGGATCGGCGGCGTCCTGCGCACTCAGCGCGACGGGCGCGAGGGCAAGGAGCACGGCACAGGACAACGAGCGGAGCATGGACTGCATCCGAATCAGGTCTTAGTGAGCGTTCAGAAAGATCGGCTCGATCACCGTCGAGACGAAGTAGAAAACAACCAGCGACATCAGCGCGGGGGTGGACGGCAACCCCAACGCCTTGGCTCCCAGGAAGGCCCAGAAGGCCACCGTAGCGAACCGCAGCAGCACCCCCAGTCCCCACCCTGCCATCACCTGCGTGCGCGCCACCAGCATCGCGATCGCAAAGGTGAATGTCTGCACGATCACGGCGAGCCACGCACTGGCGCGCACCGCTCCGGCCGACGCGGGGTCAGTCCAGACGAACCGCTGCATGATGACTGCAGCCACCAGCACCAACGTGACCTGCGCAGCGGAGAAGCCAAGCAGCGCACGGAGCATTCGATTGGGCGCAACACGATCCGTGGTCATGGCTTCGGCAACGAATCGGTGTCGTCCGTGACACGCGAGCCGGCCGGCTTCATCAGACGCCGGTAACTCGCGTAGAAAGTTCCTCCCCCACCAACGAACAGCCCGCCCAACACGAAGAGCGGCGACGTGTCGAGCCGGCGGTCAAGCCACGTGCCGGCGTACACGAACATCAGGATCGACCCGAAGAACTGCAGTCCTAGGCCAGCGAGCGCCCACGGCGAGTGCTCTCCGGGCGGCGTCGAGCCGGGTCGTGGTGTCCGCGGTTCATCAGCCATTCGAGCGGGAAGCTAGACGCTTGTGAAATTTTTCGCAAGCTATCAAAATGACCGAACCCGAACGAAAACCGACACCAGATTGCGGGTGGGTAACAGATGCGAAATGCGAAGCGGCATCGTCACTTAGCACGTCAATTGGTGCTTGACAGCCACAGCAGTCGTTGATAACGTGGCAGGGTATCGAAATGTGACCGCGCGTCGTCCAAGTAATGCCGGTGCTTACGATTGGCATCGGCCTCCGCGACCCGACCATCCGACCCACGCCCTGATGCTTTCCCGCATCATCGTTCCATTGCTGGCCGCTGCCGTGCTCATGTTCGCGTGTGGTCCGCGAACGTCGAGTCCGGTGGCCAGCGCACGCCCAACGGTGGGCGCCGAGCAGGGGGTGACGTCTCACGTCATGGTGGACACGTCTCGTGGGGTGGTCCGGTTCGCGATCGAGGTCGCGAATGACTCCCGCAAGCGAGTGGAGCTCAACTTCCCCGATGGCCGGACGCACGACTTCGTCGTGTTGAACGATGCGGGTCGGGAGGTATGGCGTTGGAGCGCGGGACGCCTCTTCACGCAGTCCATGCAGAACCGCTTGCTCGATGCGCACGCGTCGGTGGTGTACGACGAGCGCTGGTCGCCGCCGTCGCCCGGGCATTACACACTCGTGGCGTCGTTGCGGAGCGAGAACTATCCCGTGCAGCAGCGCGTGGACTTCGCCCTGCGGTAGTCCGTGGCGGATCCGAGACGGTTCACCGGCGCAGCGCGGCGTCGCTCGCGCCCATCGATCCACGCGTTACATTCTCTCCCATCTGCAACGGACGCCCGCGGGCGTCCGTATCTGTTTTCAGGCTCGTCCATTTCGCATCTCACACCGATCTCGTGACTACACCGCCTGTCGAGAACGACCTCGCCCTGCTCGACCGTCTCGCTGAGGCGCGACGAGAGCTCGCCACGCAAATCGGAAAGCGCATCGTCGGCCAGACGCAGGTGGTCGACGATCTCGTGACCGCGCTGCTCGCCGGTGGACACGTGGTCCTCGTCGGTGTGCCCGGACTTGCCAAGACACTGCTCGTGCAGACCGTCGCGCAGGCGCTGGATCTCACCTTCTCGCGGGTGCAGTTCACACCCGATCTGATGCCGAGTGACATCACCGGCACCGAGTTGATGGAAGAGGAGCCCGGTACCGGCAAGCGCACCTTCCGTTTCGCCGAAGGACCGGTGTTTGCGAACATGGTCCTGGCCGACGAAATCAATCGAGCCCCCCCGAAAACGCAGGCCGCGCTGCTGCAGGCGATGCAGGAGCGCACGGTTACGGTGGCCGGTCGTACGTATGAATTGCCGAAACCGTTCTTCGTGCTCGCCACGCAGAATCCGATCGAACAGGAAGGCACGTATCCGTTGCCGGAAGCGCAGCTCGACCGTTTCATGTTCGAGCTCACCGTCGGCTATCCGTCGCGCGAAGAAGAAGAGCAGATCGTGATGTCGACGACGGGTGCGTCGCAGGGCGATGTGCGTCCGGTGGTGGGCGGCGAAGAGCTGCTCCGGCTGCAGCGCCTCGTGCGTCGGCTGCCGGCCCCGCCGAGTCTCGTGCAGTACGCGGTCAAGCTCGCGCGCAGTACGCGCCCGGACGATCCGAACGCGAGTGCCAAGGTGAAGAAGTACGTGAGCTGGGGCGCCGGTCCACGTGCGTCGCAGTATCTCGTGCTGGGCGCGAAAGCGCGGGCGGCGATGGATGGGCGGGCGATGCCCGATCTCGACGACGTGCGCAGCGTGGCGAAGGCCGTGCTGCGTCACCGGCTCGTGGTCAACTTTCAGGCCGAAGCCGATGGCATTCCGACCGAGTCGCTGATCGAATTCCCCTAAGCGCCGCGCCTCGGCGCGCCCTGAAGTGGGACAGTACGAATGACACGCCACGGGCGGCGACTCCTCAGGAGTTGCCGCCCGTTGTGTATTTTTCGCTGGGGCCGGGGCGATACGCTGCTGGGCGGGGGTCCCCGAGGCGACATTTAGGCCCGCTGACGCTTCGCTGACGACCTATCCGCAATATCAGGTTGTCCCGGGTGACGACGACGATCGCCCAGCGTGTACTCTTGCCGACGGGTGTGCCCATGGCTCGCGTGCGACTTCCATCTGCGGCTCGAGACGAGCTGACGTTGCCGGACATCAGCGACGACGCCGACCTTGGCGGTCTACCCTTAGTGTTTCAGACCTTGGGGGCGGCGCGCTTGGTGTTGGGGGACGATCGCATCGTGCCCTCCACGGGGACGCTGTTCGCGCTGCTGGTGCGGGTGGCGTACAGCCCGGAGTACCGTCAGTCGCGCGACGCGCTGCTGACCTCGCTGTGGCCTGGCCAGTCCGTGGCGCGGCAGGGCGGCAACCTGCGCCAGGCGCTGTACAAGGCGCGGTCGATGGGGATCAACGTGTCGCTGATGGGCGACTCCGTCTGTCTCGATCCGCGGCAGGTGGTGACCACGTTTTCCTTGTCGCAGACGACGGCCTTGTTTGATCGGGACGTGGTGCGCGGGACCGAGCCCTTCGGCGTGTTTCTACCAGGCTTTGTGGCGCCCTGGCCGGATGTGCAGGAGTGGATCGATACCCAGCGGGCGACGGTGCACGCCGCTGTGCGGCGGGTGCTGGTGGAACAGCTGCGCACGCGCCGGGAGCGCGCCGACTGGTCGGGGGCGGAAGCGCTGGCGCGTTGGCTGCTGCAATTCGATCCGCTTCACGAAGAGGCGACGCTGACGCTGGCCGAGTGCACGATGCTGGCCGGCTCGAAGGCGGAGGCGGTGGCGATCATCGATCGGTATCTCGCCGAGATCGGCCCGTCGGCCAGCGACATCCGGCTGCCGGCCACGTTGCTACGCAAGCGCTTCACTGAGCCCCCGTCGAAAAAGCGTCCATCGTTCGCCCCATCGGATCGGCACTTCGTCGGGCGCACGAGCGAGTTGGCGAATCTGACGATGGCGATGCGACGGGCCCGGTGGCACGACGGGAGCGCGGTGATGCTCCACGGCCCTTCGGGGATCGGGAAGACGCGACTGACCACCGAACTCAGCAAAGTAGCCGTAATTGAAGGTATTCGAATCCTACAAACCGCCTGCAGGTCCAACGAGCTTTCGCGCAACCTCGGAGTGCCGCTCGATCTCGTCCCAGAAATGCTGCAGGAGAAAGGCGCACTCGGCTGTTCTCCTGAATCGCTTCGAACACTAAAGATGGTTCGTCAGGGGGACTCGTCTGATACACCACTCGACGAAGCATTTGACGAAAGTCACAATACCTCAACTGATGCGAAGCCGCGGCAGCCGCGGCCGACCGGCAGTGCACTCCGAGCCAGTTTTTTAGACTTGCTATTCGCCATCTCGTATGAACGGCCAACACTGCTCATTATCGAGGACGTTCAATGGCTTGATGATGGATCCTGGGATCTGCTCAATGACTTGGTCCCGCGGCTCGAGAACGCCCGAGTATTCTGTGTCATCACGTCGAGGACAGAAACCCCTCGGTCAACAAGTACAGGCTATCTCCCCTCTCGCATTGAAGCGGTCCCGCTCCGCCCTCTTGCACGAGACGAATGCATTCAGCTTGCCCATGCACTAGCCTCTGACTTTTCTGCCGGGCTCTCGACGCAGCTTGCAGACTGGTTTGCGATCGCATGCGATGGAGGTCCGCTTTACCTGAATGCGTTGGTCAGTCATTGGCTTGAGACAGGCGAAGCTGGTGGGGTTCCGCCGACGCTGCATACCGTGCTTGACCAGTGCCTGAATCAACTCTCTAATGATGCGATTAGGGTTCTCCAAACAGTCGGATTACTGGATAAGCTTGCGACACCGCAACTAGTCAAGGATGTACTCGAGCTTGAGACCTTTCGACTATTGGATGCGATCGAAGAGCTCGCCCGCGCGAATGCTATGCGCGAGACTCTCACGTCTATGGAGGTGCACCATCTGTTGTCCAAGAGTGCACTCTCAAAACTCTCGAGGACATCCATGCTAGCCTTACGTCGACGCATCGGAGCGGTGCTTTCGGGAAGGCTTGCGGAGCTCTCGGCTCCAGTCGAGCTGGTAGTCGGAGAGAACTTTGCGCTCTCTGGCGATA
>CAITQY010000780.1 GCA_903894655.1 uncultured Gemmatimonadota bacterium | reverse complement strand
TACCAAGCGCGCCTGGGCCGAGGCCCGTGCGCTGATCTGGGAACACCGCACCTCCGTGACCGTCGGATTGGTGTTGATGCTCGTGAGTCGCGCGGCCGGATTCGTGCTGCCGTACTCCACCAAGTACGTGCTCGACGATGTGCTGCCGAACCGCGACATCCGGATGCTCGGCTTCATCGCACTGGCCGGCCTAGCCGCGACCATCGTGCAGTCGATCACGGGGTACGCGCTCTCGCAGGTCGTGAGTGTGGCGGCGCAGCAGGCCATCGCGCGGCTCCGGGAAGAGGTGCAGGGGCACCTGATTCGCCTTCCCGTCAAATTCTTCGACAGCACGAAGAGCGGCGTGTTGGTGTCGCGCGTGATGAACGACCCGGAAGGCATCCGGAATCTGATTGGCACCGGGTTGATCCAGCTCACGGGCGGCATCGTGAGTGCCATCGCCGCCCTTGGCGTGCTGTTCTATCTCAACTGGCGACTCACGGCCGCGACGATCGTGTTTCTGGCGGTGTTCGGCGTGGTGATGTCGATCGCCTTCAAACGGCTGCGTCCGATCTTCCGCGAGCGGAGCGTCATTACCGCGGAAGTGACAGGGCGGTTGACCGAGACGTTGGGCGGCATCCGGCTGATCAAGGTGTACACGGCCGAAGAGCGCGAGAAAGAGGTGTTCGGCAAGGGCGTTCAGAAGCTGTTCGAGAATATCGCCAAGACGATCACAGGCACGTCGCTCACTGGGACGCTAGGCCTCGCCGTGGTGGGCGTGATCGGCCTGATCGCGATGTACGTGGGCGGTCGCGACGTGATCAACGGGCAGATGACGGTGGGCAGTCTGATCACCTTCGTGTTTTTTGTCGTTCTGGTCACGGCGCCGCTCATTCAGATCGCCAGCATCGGCACGCAGATCACCGAGGCGTTTGCGGGACTCGATCGCATTCGCGAGTTACGCGACATGCCCACCGAAGATCAGGAAGACGCGAGCAAGTCGTCGGTGCCGTCGGTCGTGGGACGCGTGGAGTTTGACCATGTGTCGTTTGAGTACGAAGCCGGGAACCTGGTGCTCAAGGATGTGTCTTTCACTGCGCCGGCCGGCACCACCACCGCACTGGTGGGCTCGAGCGGCAGCGGCAAGAGCACCATGATCTCGCTGATCATGGCCTTCGCCCAGCCGCAGCACGGACAGATCAAGGTGGACGGGACGCCGGTGTCCGATCTCAAGCTCCGCGAGTATCGCCGTCATCTGGGTGTCGTCATGCAGGACAATTTCCTGTTCGACGGCACCGTGATGGAGAACATCGCCTTTACGAAGCCCGGTGCCACGAAGGAAGAGGTCATGGCCGTGGCGCAGATCGCCAACGCGCACGATTTCATTCAGGGCTTCCCGCAGCAGTACGACACGATCGTCGGTGAACGCGGCGTCAAGCTCTCCGGTGGCCAGCGACAGCGCGTGGCCATCGCCCGCGCGATTCTCGCCGATCCGCGCGTGCTGATTCTCGACGAAGCCACGTCGTCGCTCGACTCGGAGAGCGAGCATCTCATTCAGGAAGGACTGCGCCGCCTGCGGGCCGGCCGCACCACGTTCGTGATCGCGCACCGGCTGAGCACGATCACCAGCGCCGATCAGATCCTCGTGCTCGAGCACGGTCAGATCATCGAACGTGGCACCCATCACGAGCTGCTCGCCATCGGCGGACGCTACCGTGACTTGTACAACCGGCAGTATCAGCTGGAGCAGGACCAGTTCATCAATCCAGGTGAAGAGATCGCCGCCACGGGGTGAGAAGCCTCATTTGGTCAGGGGGTTAGGTTTCCACTGTCCCTGTCCGTTCTCCCAGACCAAGCCTACGTGACCGCTACGCCGTCGTTTTCGTCGCTGCAACTGCATCCGAGCCTCCAGAAGGGC
>CAITQY010000779.1 GCA_903894655.1 uncultured Gemmatimonadota bacterium | reverse complement strand
GCCACCACAGTTCGCCTACTCACAACTCCCAACTTGAACTCACAACTCCAAGCTCACGTGAGTGGCCGGGCTGCGCCACGATATCCGAGTCAGTCAGAACTTCAGGTCTACCCGCGTCTCGATGTGCGCATCCACCCGCACGCGCTGCTGTTTAGTGCCGAAGCGCTCATGCCAGACCACCAGCGTGTATCTCCCCGGCGGGATGTTGTCGAAACGGAACTGGCCGTCGGCGGCGGTGACGGCCACGAACGGGTGCGGCGTGACCGCCAGATAAGCGCGCACCCACGGATGCAGATCATCGCGAATCTGGACGAGCCCCGGCGCCTTGGCCGCGTCGCTGGTGGGCTCCACCTGCCCCGCGTCGTTGAACCGGACCGTACCGCGTGACGCCGCCGCGCCGCCCACGTCGATGAATTGCAGGCGCGTCATCATCGCATCGCGCGACGTAATCATGACCGTACCACCGACCGCTACCCGCTGCACGCGCGGATCGAGGCGACAGCCGTCGAGCAGTACGCGCACGCGACGCGGTGCGTCGTCACGCGGTCCGGTCGCGACGCCCACCAGCCACACCACGCTGTTCCCCACCCCACCATCTCGGCTGGGCACCAGCGACTCGGTAAACGGACGACACACCGAGAGATCATGCGTGGGCGCGATGCTCGTATCCCGCGGTGCGCCACCGCCGATCTTGCCCACGATAAATCCGCTGCTGGCCTGCGCCGACACGGTGTACTGCATGCCATCGGCGCCACCGGCCGACCGCGCCAGCGAGAGCACCGCGCGGTCGCGCGGCAGCGCGGTTGCATACGCAGCAGCCGCCTGAGGCGTGGTCGGCACATCCGCAATGCGCCCATTCGCTTCGTTCGACGACCGGGACTCGCCGCACGCGACGAGTCCCGCCAGCAGCACCAGACTCCGACGGCCGTGCGGACGCGCCGTCACACCACGATCAAGTCGCGCTGCACTACGCCCGGCGTCACCAGCAACGCATCCTCGGCCACGTACGCGTTCACTTCCGACCGCACGCCCATCTCACCGGGCAGGTAGATGCCCGGTTCGATCGAGAACCCGACACCGGGGATGAGCAGGCGATCGTCGCGCGATTCCAGATTGTCGATCTGTGGTCCCGACCCATGCAGTTCACGTGAGTCGATGCTGTGCCCCGTGCGATGCCAGAACTGCGAGCCAAAACCGCGCGCCACGATCACGGCCCGGGCCGCGTCATCGGCTTCCCCACCACGCACCGGGAGACCGGCCGTGATGCGACCCTGCAGCAACGTGAGCGCCGCATCGCGCGCATCGCGCACCGCCTCCCACACCGTCACCACGCGCTCCGTCGGGGCGCCCATCGAGGCCATCCAAGTCTGATCGGCGTACACACCGCCGTGCTTCTCCCGCGCCCACAAGTCGATCAACAGCGTGTCGCCACGTTGAATGATGCGGGGCGAGTCGGCCGACGGCATGTAGTGCGGATTGGCCGCATTCTCGCTGGCGGCGACATCGGGGCCGTGATGCGTGTCCAGTCCGGCGCGCTCGAACGCCTCGAGAATGCGCGCCTGCACCTCATGCTCGGCCACCGGCGTTCCCGCCGCGACCATCTCGCCCGCGTACGCGATGGCATCATGCGCAATGTGCATGATGCGCTCGGCGGCGCGTTCGTGCGAGCGCAGCTGTTCGGGGGTCCACGTGGCGTAGACCTGGGACACGAGATCACCCGAGCACACCACCGTCGCCCCGGCCGCACGCACCATTTCCAGTACGCCCGCGGGCACGCGATCGAGATACGGAATGGCGTCACCCG
>CAITQY010000778.1 GCA_903894655.1 uncultured Gemmatimonadota bacterium | reverse complement strand
GGGCAGCGCGTGCAGGTGGTGTACGTGGCGGAATCGTTCGTGGCCGACGTCTTGTCGTCGGCGGGCCTCACTTCCCAGTGGCCCATGCACACCGATCTCGCGTCTGCACGCGCCATGCAGCAGGGAGGTGCGCCAACGGCGCCCGCGGCGGCGTGGACTGGGGCCGCGGGTGATCGGTATCAGCGCACGCCGGCCAAGGGGCTGGGACGCGCGTCCCGCTTTCAGACGGCTCCCGACGCCCCCCCAATGCTGGTGCGCTTCGACGAGTTGGGGCTGGCGTTCGGTGTGGGCGGATTCGGCTCCGACTCCGCCGATGAACCGGCGTCGGCGCTCGTAGCCACCGGGCACACCGTGCTGGTGCACACCGCCGACGGACTGACCGACCTGCTCGACACCGTGACGCCCGCCATCACGTTCGCCTGCATCGTCGAGGCGGTGCGGCTGGAACTCGATGACGCGGAGCGGTGGGACGCCCAGGGCGACGTCACGTGGGGGCACCTGCGCGCCGACCTAGAGGTGCAGGCAGCCACCGCCGGCAACGGGCCGTGGGCCGCCGGCGCACTGGCCATGTGGGACGACCGGCCATGCGTGCTCCTGATGTTCGCACCCATCGGCGAGGCGCTGCGCGTGGTCGCGCTGCGTGCCGTGGCCGACCCGAGCACCGCTCCGCAGGCGGGCGGCGCGATCACGCTGGCCGAGGCCGCGGCCGCACTGGCCCGCGGCGATGAGGCGGAGATTTGCTGGCCCAGCGACGACACCACGCTGCGCGCTGTCCGCGTGTGGTTTGCCCCGACGCCCACCATCGCAGACGGCGGCGCGCACCGGCTGGTCATCGACGCGGCCGAGCCGGTGTCGGACGCGTGGGAGCGGATCATCCGCTCCACCTTTGCCGACGAGGCCCGCGTGAAGTTGCGCCGCCTCACCGGCGGGTTCATGGCGTCCACGTTCGCCACCGACACGCACGACCGGCACGGCCGGCGCACGCTGCCCAGCGTGCTGAAAATCAGCCCGCGCGCGGTGACGGCACGCGAGGAGGCGGCGTATCGCCAGTACGTGCGGCCATTCATTCTGAACAACGCCACCGTGCTCATGGCGCAGGCCGTGCACGGCGAGTACGCGGGGCTGCGCTACAACTTTTTGGGCATCACCGGCGCCGAGTCGCAGCTGCAACCGCTGGAGTCACTGTACGTCGGCGACACGCCGGCGGAGGCCACGACGGCCATCCGGCAGACGCTCACGAACGTGCTGCGACCGTGGTACGGGCAGGCCGTCGTGGCGCCGGTGCATCCGTTCGCCGACCACGATCCGCGGGTGTTGTTCACCGGCCTCCCTGCCGTGGCGCAGGAGGTGCTGGGGATCGATCTCAGCGCCCCGCACATCGACTGTCCGCCGCTCGGGCGCCGCGTCCTCAACCCGTACCATTTTCTGCAGCACCGGTGGGACGCGCTGCGCGGGTATACCGCGTCCTGGTCCACGTCGATCACGCACGGCGACCTCAATCTCAACAACGTGCTCGTCGACGAGCGGCGCAACATCTACGTGATCGACTTTTCCGAGACGCGGGTGCGCAACGTGGCGGCCGACTTCGCGCGTCTCGAGGCGATCTGCATGATGGAGCACACGCGGCTCGACCACGACGACGATCCGCGCGCGGTGCTCACGCAGGTGGCCCGTTCGCTCGAGGGGTCCATCTGGACGCCGCCTGCCGCCGACGCGTCGGCGGAGCCTATGCTGGCGCGCGCGGCGGCGCTGGCGATCGACGTGCGTGGGCTGGCGTCACAGCGTGTGGCCGACCCGGCGCATGAGGCCGCATATCTGCTGCCGCTGCTGGAGTGGACCACGCCGATCGTGGCCTTCTCGCAAGTCGAGCGCGTGCGGAAGCAGGTCGCGGTGTGGTCGAGCGGGTTGATCCTCGAGCGTCTGTTGCGCGCACTCGATTTGCCCGAGTGAGGGTGTAACGGCCGTCGTGGTGCCCCGTCGCACGACGGGGCTACCCCGCGAGCATCGCCAGGACGTCGCGCGGTGACATGGCACGTCCCGCCGCCACCAGCGCGTCCACCAGCTCCGGCCCGACGGTGGCGCGCGCCGCGTCCATTTTGCCGGCCATCTCAGGCCCCATCGGATGGCCCACGATCACCCCGGTGCGTTCGCACAGCGCATCGGCGGCGGCGGCGATCGTGACCGCACGTTCGGCACGGCCATCGGCCGCGTCGGCGGCGGCG
>CAITQY010000777.1 GCA_903894655.1 uncultured Gemmatimonadota bacterium | reverse complement strand
TCGTCTCCACTCCGTGTGGTGCACGTGGCGAACGCGTGCGGTGGTTGGTCTGCGGGAATAGCTCAGTTGGTAGAGCACAACCTTGCCAAGGTTGGGGTCGCGGGTTCGAGTCCCGTTTCCCGCTTGTAGTACAGCGGTGTCTTGGGTCGTTAGCTCAGTTGGTTAGAGCGCCACGTTGACATCGTGGAGGTCACAAGTTCGAGTCTTGTACGACCCATATGCTGGTCTGTTGGTGCTGGTGTTGGATGACCTCGTGAGTGCGCGTCGGTGGCGTGCATGGGTAGGATTCACTAGGTTCCGGGACTCTCCGTAAGGAGAAGCTGTGCGGTGGTCGTGGTGCATCAGAGTTCTGCGCCTATAGCTCAATTGGATAGAGCATCTGACTACGGATCAGAAGGTTGGAGGTTCGAGTCCTTCTAGGCGCGTAGTGGGTTTGATGCAGGTCGCACCATGAGATCGCACGGGGCGTAGCTTAGCCCGGTAGAGCGCGTGCTTCGGGAGCACGAGGTCGCAGGTTCGAATCCTGTCGCCCCGACTGTATAAATAGAGACCCCGCAACGACTTCGGTCGCTGCGGGGATCTTTGTTGGCGGATACCTCCGCGGGGACACAGCGCGACGGCGCGAGCCGCTCAGCCCTCCAGCTGCGCCTGCACGACCTGCAGGATCTGGCTCGCCGACGACGGCTTCGGGATGTAATTCACGCCCGCCACCAGCGGCGGATCGTACCGTTCGAAGTCGGGGTCGTAGGCGCTGGTGTACACCACCTTGAGGTCGGGAGCGCGTGCGCGCAGCTCCTGACTGAGCTGCATGCCCCCCATCCCGCCGGGCATCACGAGGTCGGTGATCAGGAGGTCGAACGGGCCAGCCTCCTCCCACTGCGCCACGGCGGCCGGCCCGTCGGCGGCGCACGCCACGGACATGCCGGCGCGCTCGAGGATGCGCTGGAAAACGCGCCGCACGTCGTCGCGGTCTTCCACCAGCAGCACGCGCGCCGACGGAAGGCGCGGCGTGGCCGTCGACTCACGTGGACGCACGAGCGGCATGGCCAGCGGCATGGCCAGCGGCATGGCCAGCGCCTCGTTGGCGTCGGCGAGCGGGACACCGAATTCGAAGGTGGTGCCCGCCGGCGACGTCTCCATCACGCGCACGTAGCCGTTGTGCTCCTGCGCCACGGAGAACACCGTCGAGAGGCCAAGCCCCGTGCCGGCGCCCGCCTCCTTAGTTGTAAAAAACGGCTCGAAGAGGCGCGACAGATTCTCGGGGCGAATGCCGTGCCCGGTGTCGCTCACCCGCAGCACGGCATAGGAACCGGGGCGCACATCGACCTGACCCATGTTGATCGTGGCCGCCGTGGCGTCGTCGAGCGGCATGACCAGAGCGCTCACCGTGAGCTGGCCACCCCCCGGCATCGCGTCGCGGGCGTTGATCACGAGATTCATCACCACCTGCTCGATCATCGACGGATCCGCCATGATCCAGAGCGGCGCAATCGACGGATTGATGCCGAGCGAGATCCCACTCGGCATCAGCCGCGCGAGCAGACGGGCGAGGCCCGTGCCGATGTCGTCGAGAGCGACTCGACGCTCTTCTTTGGCCTGCCGGCGCCCGAAGAGAAGCAGGCGTCGCGTGAACGTCGAGGCCCGCTGCACGGCGTCGTCGAGGTCGCGCACGACCTGCCGCGCGTCGGGGTCGAGCGTGGTCGAGCGGCCGATCTCGTACACCTGCAGCGACATGGCCGACAAAATGTTATTGAAGTCATGCGCGATGCCGCCGGCGAGCTGACCGACCGCCTCCATCTTCTGGCTTTGCTGGAGGCGCCGTTCGCTGGCGACGAGGGACTCCGCCATGCTCGCCTCCGCCTTCGACGCCTCGCGGCGTTCCGCGAGGGCTGCCGCGAGCGTCAGTCCCGTGATGGTGATGAAGCCGACGTACCACTGCAGCGACAGCAGGCGCTCGTCCTGCGTGGTGCCGCCCAACACCGAACTCTGGCTGTCGATCACCACGATGAAGGAGAGCACGGTGATGATGCCCACCACCGTCATCGTGCCGCGCACGCCGAAGCGTAGCGCCGCCCACAGGAGGGGGAGGACCAGCGAGTGAGGACGCAGGTCGATGACGCCAAAGATCTGCGTCCCATTGAAAACCAGCAGCGTCTGCACGGACGCCAGCACGGCCAGGGCGGTCACTTCGACAACGAAGGCCGCGCGCGAGCCCGGGACATAGGCGTCATCGGCCGGTCGCGACCACGTCACGATGAGTGGCGTGATAACCAGCATACCGAGGAAGCCGCCGATCCACGTCGGCATGAAGTCGGACCAGAAGCTCCGCCCGGCGGCATCCGCCAAAAAGCCGGACAGAACGCTGTTGACGCTCACGCCGATCGCCGACGCGATCACCAACGTGGGCAAATCACGCAGCCGGGTGAAGCGCACGTCGGCCCCACGCCAGCGGATGACAATTTCCGCCGCGATGAGACATTCGATGTAACTGGCGGCGATGTAGCCGAGGGTGAGCCAGCTGGGCGGGAAGGTGCTGGGCGAGGCGAGGCGTCCAACGGCGAAGGCCACCGTGAGCACCACCCATCGGGGCACGTGCCGGAGCAGCAGCAACCCCGCGAACAAGGCACCCGCGGGGGGCCAGAGGGGCGCGATCGGTCCCGAGCGGGAGATGTCCAGCGCCACGAAGTACAGGGCGCCGTACGCGATCGCGAACCACAGCAGATCCCCCGCCGCTCTCCGGACCTCCGGTCCTCGCAGCAGCCACAGCCACGGGCGGGAAGGATGCGCCATTGTTGTCACGGCGGGGGCTGTATGAACCGCGCCCGCGCTGTCAGCCCTGGGTCCATTTGGTGACCAGCCGCTGCCACGGGATCACCGCCGCTACCAGCGCCAGCGTGACCAGCGTGCCGATCAGCGCCTTCTTGGCCTTGGCCGCCGAGCTGGGAGCCTTCTTCACCAGCACGCCCGACACGGTGGCGGCGACGACCGCCAACACCATCAGGAACGGATGCTCCACCACCAGCCGACGCAGCGCGGGATCCTTCATCGCGTCGCCCATCGAGGCCCGCGCCGCGGCTACGGCCGGACTCACGAACCACAGGCCGAGGCCGGCCAGCAACTGCAGGTGTACGAGCAGCGTCAGCCGCCGCACCAGACCGGTCTCGGCGTCCGACCAGGTCGCGCTGCGCCCGAGGGCCCGCACGATCACGAAGCCGCCCATGAGCAGGACCGCCCAAGCCAGCAGGTTGTGCGCACTAATCAAGAATCCGTACATCCGATCGTCCTCCGAAGAATGAACCGCCCAATTCGCGTGGTATCACTGTCTTCTACGCGAGGAATGTTATCCTGCCTGCACTCGCCGCGCTGATCCTTTCTCTCGCCCCCCGCATCGATGCCGCTGACGCTGTCCCGCCAAAAAGCCGGCAACGTGCTCGCACTCGTGATGGTCATCGCCCTCAACGGGCTCGCCGCCGCGGGTGCCATGAGCGGCGATTCGATCGGCGTGATCGCCAACCGGTACCGCTCGCTTTTCCTGCCCGCCGACTACGTGTTCGGGATCTGGAGCGTGATCTATCTCGGGCTCATCGCCTCGGCGGTATACCAGGCGCTGCCCACGGCCGGCGCCGAGCGTGCCGTGCAGCGACTCGGCATCTGGTGGGCGGTGACCGGCGCGCTGAACGTGGCGTGGATCTCGCTCTTCTCGTTCGGTGAGTTCGCGCTCGCGCTACCGGTGATGGTGCTGTTTCTCGTCACGTTGATCGTGATCGGAGAACGGGTGCGCGCGGGCACTGTCCCATCGCTCACGGAACAGGCCTTTCTGATCTGGCCGCAGGACATCTACCTGGCGTGGATCTCGGTGGCGCTGATCGCGAACAGTTTTCAGTTCGCGCAGGCCGTGCAGTGGAGCGGCTTCGGTATCGCGGAATCCACGTGGGCCGTGGCGATGATGCTGGTGGCCACGCTGCTCGGTGCGATGATGGCGTGGGGGCGCGGAAACTGGCTCTTCCCGCTGGTCGTCGCTTGGGCGCTGCGCGGCATCGGCGCGCGATACCCGGAGGTCGCGGCCATCGCTGACAGCACCCGTTGGCTGGTACCCGCCGGCGTCGCGGCGGGCGCGGTCGCGTGGCTGGCCGGACGCCGCGCCCGCCGCTCACGCCCTACTTCGCGGTGACCTTTGCGAAGGCCGCCTCGAAGGCGAGTCGGGCCGCGTCGTCGCTGCTGATGCGCCGGGTGAGATCGCCGTAACTCGCCTCGGTCAGCGCCTGCGCTTTCAGCACCCGCTCCCGCTCCGCGCGGTACTTGGCGCGCAGTTCGTCCAACAGCTCC
Source organism: uncultured Gemmatimonadota bacterium (assembly GCA_903894655.1). GTDB lineage: Bacteria > Gemmatimonadota > Gemmatimonadetes > Gemmatimonadales > Gemmatimonadaceae > Gemmatimonas. The sequence goes on along the minus strand of CAITQY010000777.1, from coordinate 2,483 downwards.
GGCTTCTTGTTCTTCGGATCGGCGTACTCCGCGTCGGCCCGCTCACGAAGGGTCGTCAGGGCGGCGTGGACCCGTGCGAAGGGCATCATCGCCGCCACACTGTCGGGGTGGGGCGCCGCGGCGACCGGCGACATGGTGGCCGGCGGCGTGGCCGTCTGAGCGTGGAGCGGACGGGGGGGACCCATCATGGCACAGCCGATCGCCAGCAGGGGAACAAGGCAGCGCAGCACGGGAAACTCCGGGGGCCAGGTGAGGGCGGTTCGTAAGCCACCGCCCCCAGAAACTCTGCCCATCAGGACTGGGCGTCAACGGGTTGGCGCGAGAACGCGTTTTCTTCTTGCCTTTCCGTCGCTCGCGCCCGAACGTTCATATCTGCAGGTCCCTCCCGTGGTTCCCCTCCCGAAGTTCCCCCCCGCACGAGGTCAGGCATGAAGGCGATCTCCGCACTGGCGGTCACGCTCTCATTCGCCGTCGCCCTTCCCGGCCATAGCGATTCTCGGCCCACCGATCCGCCCCCAGCGCCTCGCGCTGTGGGTCATCCGGTGTTGCCCCGCCCCGTTGCGCGCCACGTGGCCGCCCCGAAGCCACTGCGGGTGGCGTCGATCGCGCCGGCCGAGCTCAACGGGGTGGTCAAGCAGTACTGTCAGAAGTGCCACAACCCCACGATGCGCCGCGGCAATCTGTCGCTGGCGGACTTCGATGTGGGCGCCCCTGACGCGAAAGCCGACGTGGCGGAGAAGGTCGTCGCGAAACTGCGTTCCGGCATGATGCCGCCAGTGGGATCGGCGCGTCCGAGTGTCGACACGCTCGACGCCTTGGTGACCTCGCTCGAACGTCAGCTCGATGCCAGCGCCTTGGCGCATCCCAATCCCGGCCGTCGTACTTTTCAGCGACTGAATCGGGCGGAGTATCGCTTGGCGATCGCCGATTTGTTGAAGCTCGAGGTCGACGCGGCGGCGTATCTCCCGCCGGACACCAAGAGCGACAATTTCGACAACATCGCCGACGTGCAGGCGCTGTCCCCCACGCTGCTGAGCGCGTACCTGCGGGCGGCAAGTGATCTGAGCCGGTTGGCCATCGGCAACGCGGCCGCGAGCGCCGCGTCGAATACGTACACGATGCCGAAGCTGGCGTCGCAGGTGGATCACGTGGAGGGCACGCCCTTCGGCTCGCGCGGCGGCATGGCGGTGGTGCACATGTTCCCTGCCGACGGCGAGTATCGCTTCGACGTGAACTTCTTCCACGAAACCACGGGCGCCTTTGCCGGCGGCTTGGCCCGCGGAGAACAGATCGAGATTTCCGTTGATGGAGAGCGCGTGGCGCTGCTCGGCATCGACCGCTTCATGAATGCGTCTGACCCGAACGGCGTGGCGATGGGCAGCGAGCGCGTGCGGGTCACCGCCGGCCCGCACAAGATCGCCGCGGCGTTCGTCCCGCCGGCGTTTCAGGGCGTCGTGCAGGATCTCATCAGCCCGCTCAAGTATTCGCTGAACAGCACGTCGAATGCGGTGGCCTACGGTTTTTCCTTGTTGCCGCACCTTCGCGAACTCACGGTGAATGGCCCCTACGCGGTGACTGGCGTGTCCGACACACCGGTGCGCCGCAACATCTTCAGCTGCCAGCCTGCCACCGTATCCGCCGAGCGGCCGTGTGCGCAGTCGATCGTGAATCGCCTGGGCATGATGGCGTATCGCCGTCCGCTCACCGATGAAGATCGCGCCGGCCTGATGTCGCTGTACGATGCTGGCCGCAAGAGTGCCAACTTCGAGACCGGCGTGCGCACGGCCCTCGAGGGTATTCTGGCCAGTCCCGATTTTGTCTTCCGCTTTGAACAGGCGCCGCGCGACGTGGCCGCCGGTGCGAACTACAAGCTGCGCGACATCGACTTGGCGTCGCGGTTGTCCTTCTTCTTGTGGTCGGCACCGCCGGATCGAGCACTGCTCACCGCCGCCAGCCAGGGCACGCTGTCGCAGACGGCGGGGCTCGAGCGCGAAGTGCGTCGGATGCTCGGCGACCCGCGCGCGAAGGCGCTGTCCACGCGTTTTGCGGCGCAGTGGCTGCGCCTGCCCGATCTCGACATCGTGCAGCCCGACATTCGGCAGTATCCCGATTTCGACGAGCAGCTGCGGCTCGCCATGCGAGAGGAGACCGAGCTGTTCTTCGACGATCTCGTACGTCGAGATCGGCCGTTGCTCGATTTCTATCGCGCCGACTACACGTTTGTGAACGAACGACTGGCGCAGCACTACAACATTCCCAACATCGTCGGCCCGTCGTTCCGTCGGGTGAAGTATCCTGACGCCGGACGGCGCGGCATTCTGTCGCACGCCAGTGTCCTGACGCTGACCTCGCACGCCGGCCGCACGTCGGCGGTGGAACGCGGAAAGTGGGTGATGGAAGTGCTGCTCAATTCCCCGCCGCCGCCGCCGCCGCCGGGCGTTCCCGAACTCTAAGCGACCCCGGGCAGTAGCTCTGGACGGATG
>CAITQY010000776.1 GCA_903894655.1 uncultured Gemmatimonadota bacterium | reverse complement strand
GCCTCGTCGGATCCGTTACATTTTCAAGGGCTACAGGCCATCCGTCTCCATCCTGATCCGGACTTTCATGTCCCGAGTTCGCTCTGCGTCTCGCTGGTCCGCACTCCTGTGCTGCCTGGCCGCCCTCACGGCCTGTGGACGCGACACCGGCAGCGCGGCGCGCACGACCGCCAGCGCGACGAGCGGTACGACGAGCGCGGCGGCTAGCGGCGCCACGACGGCGGCGGGATCATCGCTGCTCCAGGCGACGGCGGTGGCGCGTCCCGGGACATCCGGTGATACCCTCGCCGACTCGATCACGATTCAGCGCGCCGATCGGGGCCGACTGATGGGGCGCGAGGACGCGATGTGGGTGGTGATGATCAGCGACTTTCAGTGCCCATACTGCAAGCAGTGGCACGACTCGTCGATGGCGAATCTGAAGCGGGACTACATCGACGCCGGCAAGATCCGCATGGCCTACCTTCATCTGCCGCTGTCAATTCACCGGCACGCGCGGGCGCAGGCCGAGGCGTCGATGTGTGCCGCCGTGCAGCAGAAGTTCTGGGAATACGCCGACGTGCTCTTCCGTGAACAGCGCGCCTTCCAGCCGCTCGACAACGCGTCGGCCAAGCTCGACGACATCGCCCGCGAGCTGTCACTCGACCTGCCCACCTTCACCCGCTGCCGGACGTCCACCGCGATCCGCCTGCTCGTCGAGAACGACGAGCGGCAGGCCACCCAGGCGCGCGTGCAGTCCACGCCGTCGTTTCTGATCGGGGAATTTCTCGTACAAGGTGCGCTGCCGTACAAAGATTTCCGCAAGGCGATCGACACGGCGCTGGCAGTGGCGAAGTCGAAGAGGACGCGCTGAACCCGCTGGTCCGCTCGGCGTACGGAGCGGGCGTGCTCGCCGCTCGGGTCGCCACACAGTTCGCCACGCGGCTGGCCCCATCGAGCGAGTCGAAGCTCTGGCGTTCGCTGGCGGCCCGTCGCGGGCTCTTGGAGCGGGTGGCCGATGCCGGCCGCGCGGTGCGTGCGCCGGCGCGACCACTGGTGTGGCTGCACGCGCCGTCGGTGGGCGAGGGACTGCAGGCGCGTCCGGTCGCGCATCGCTTGCGTGCGGTGCATCCGGAGTGGCAGCTCGCCTACACGTATTTCTCACCCAGCGCCGAGCAATTTGCGGCCTCGATCGGCGCCGACATCACGGATTACCTCCCGTTCGACGGGCGGCGAGAAGCCGACGCGATGCTCGATGCGTTGCAGCCGTCGCTGCTGGTGTTCGTGAAGCTCGATGTCTGGCCGACGCTGGTGGAGCGCGCGACCGCGCGAAACATCCCCGTCGTGCTCCTCAGTGCCACCCTGGCGCCCCGATCGGGGCGAATGGGGCGGCTGGCCCAACTGCTGCTCCGCGACGCCTACAGCGCCCTGCAGGGCGTCGGGGCGATCGATCAGGCCAATGCCGACCGCCTGCTCGCGCTCGGCGTGCGCCCCGACGTGCTCGAAGTCACCGGCGATACGCGCTTCGATCAGGTGTGGGCCCGGGCGAGGGGGGTGGATCGACAGCACCCGTTGCTGCGCGCGCTGGCCAGCTCGCGCCCCACGCTGGTGGCGGGCTCCACTTGGCCGGCCGACGAGGCGGTGCTGCTGCCGGCATACGCGCGCGTCGTGCAGGCGTCTGGCAATCGGGCACGCCCTCGCCTGATCATCGCTCCACACGAACCGACGGCGGCGCATCGGGCGCTCATCGGTGATTGGGCGCGCTCGTCGGGGCTGTCATTCGCTCCGTTGGGCGAGGCCGAGTCCGACCCGGCCGCCGCGCAGAGCGATGTGATCATCGTGGATCGGGTCGGCGTGCTGGGCGACCTCTATGCCCTCGCCGACATGGCCTTCGTGGGCGGCGGCTTTCACGATGCCGGCCTGCACTCGGTCATCGAGCCGGCCGCCTTCGGCGCACCGGTGCAGTTCGGCCCCGGCCATGACATGAGCCGCGAAGCCGGGCTGCTGCTCGCGGCCGGCGGCGCCCGCGTGGTGCGTGATGCGGGCGAGTGCTCGGTGGCGCTGAGCGAGTGGCTGTTCGCGTCGGCCGCGCGCGAGGTGGCCGGTGCGGCGGCGCGGGCAGTCGTGGAGAGTGAGCTCGGTGCGACGGAGCGGTCCGTGCGGCTGGTGCAGCGGTTGGTGCGGGAACAGATATAGCGGCGGTGTGATACGCTGTGAGTGTGCTTGCGGATGGCTCCGCGTTCGCGACAGTCATCGCTGGTTCACGCGAAGGGCGCG
>CAITQY010000775.1 GCA_903894655.1 uncultured Gemmatimonadota bacterium | reverse complement strand
GGGGTGACGGCGTTCCGTCGCCCCCGTTGCAGGTTGGGGCATGAATGTTTCGCCGCCGAGTTGCCAAAACCGCCGAGAGCCGAGCAAACTATGGGTATGCCAATCGCGCACGAGCGTCGCTGGTCGGTGGAGGACGTCTGGGCGTTGCCGGACGATCCGCACCAGCGCTACGAGACGGTGGATGGGGAGCTGTTGGTGAGCCCGATGCCGCGGTTCGCGCACCAGCGCGCGGTCGCCGAGCTCGGGCTCATGCTCGGTGCGTACGTGAAGCGCCAGCGTGTGGGCGAGATGATGTTCTCACCGTACGACGTCGTGCTCGACCCCTTCACGCTGATGCAGCCGGATGTGCTCGTGATCGCTCCGGTTGGCCTCGATGTGGTACGCGGGAAGGTGGCGCCGCCGCCGCCCTATCTTGCGGTCGAAGTCTTGTCGCCGAGCACGGCGCGCGCCGATCGCCTGCGAAAGCGGCCACGCTATCAGCGTGCGGTGATCGAATGTTGGCTGGTCGACCTCGACTCGCAGCTGATTGAGCGCTGGACGCCCGACGTGGACCGACCGGAGATCTGTGCCGATCGGCTGGTGTGGCACCCGCCGGGCGCAACGGAGCCTCTCGGGGTCGATGTCGTCGCGCTGATGGTGGCCATACTCGGCGCGGACGAGGACGAAGTCGAGGGCACTACCGTCCAGCCCTGAGTCTTCTATATTTGGTGTTCCAATGGGTTTCGGCCCGTTGGATGCCAGCTGCCCCTTAGCTCAATTGGCAGAGCGTCTGACTCTGACTCAGAAGGTTCTAGGTTCGATTCCTAGAGGGGCAATACCAAGCGCCGCCGTCACTTACGTGAACGGCGGCGTTTGTGTTTTTCGCCGGCCAATGGACGGGATTCCTGGTTCGGTCCCGCGGATGCCGCGTTAGGCGCTCGTCGAGGGTGCTTCGGACGCCCTCGAAACCAGGGGAAAATCTCCCGGCGCGCGGATCGAGCGGATGGACAGATCCACGTCCAGCTGTGGCCAGTAGAGATGATCCGCGCTCGGACACTCTACGTTGGTCAACGCGCCGATGGTGGCCTGCCGGAACCACGGGAAGTCCTCGAAACGCACAAGGAGTTCCTCGTCGCCCAGCAACAGCCAGAAGCCGTGCCGCGACACGTTCGTGACTTCAGGCGCCGAAGTGGCGAAACCAGGCATCGCGAATTTCTCCAGTGTGGCGTTCGACAACGTCCTGGGCGTCAGTCACTTGGCGGCCCGAGAGGCCGACCGAGTCAGCAAGTATCACTTCTGGTGAAAGCCAGAACTTGGCCTCGCCATCCGGGTGGGACACATGCACATGCATTCTGGGTTCCTCGCGCGAAAAAAAGAACAAGCGAAAGGGCCCTTCGCGCAGGACGGTCGGTGACATGATAAAAATATACCCGCCGTTCTGGGGAGGCGGCGCGGTACTCGGAGCGGAGCACAACCCGAGACGGCTGACGGTGGCGCGGCTCGTCGTCTGTTGATAACTGCAGACCCGCTCTCGTCAGAAACGCGGGCCCGTTGACGGAAAGTGCAATCACGCCTCCCTCGCGCTTGACGTCACACACGATTCTGTCCATTGTTCATGAACACTGGACACTGGACACGGAGCCCGTTGTGCCGCTCAAGCCCGCTGATGTCGCCGTTGCCCTCCAGCTCTCGCTCACACCCGACGTGCCGTACCGGGAGTTAGCGGCGGCAGTGGGCATTTCGCATGGCGAGGCGCACAACGCCGTACGCCGTCTGCAGGCCGCGCGGCTGCTTCGCGCGGGCTCGCGCGCAGTGAAGACGGAGGCGCTCCTCGAGTTCCTGCTCGGCGGCGTCCCGTACGCGTTTGCAGCCACGCCGGGAGCCGAGGTGCGGGGTGTGCCCACGGCGCACGCCGCACCGCCGCTCGCTGTCGATTTCACCGGTGCC
>CAITQY010000774.1 GCA_903894655.1 uncultured Gemmatimonadota bacterium | reverse complement strand
GCATCATGGTCAACACGGGCGCGCGTCGCACCGGTGGCCGCATCAACCTGGACCAGACGCTCGGCACCAAGTGGACCGTCAGCGCCGGCGTGGATGTCACGCGCAACTTCTTCCAGCGTGGCATCGGTGGTAACGACAACTCCGGCACGAGCCCGATCTACACCTTCGGCTACTCCCCGGCCATTGTCGACCTGCAGGCCAAGGACGCCTCGGGGCGCTTCGTGCGCATGCCGTTCAACGGCGGCGGCTCGGGCACCGCGAACCCGTTCGAAGTGCTGCCGCTGGTGGAGAACACGGAAAACGTGTGGCGCCAGGCGGGTAACGTGCGCGTCGGCTTCACGGCGCTCAGCACGACCAAGAACTCGGTGCAGCTGTCGTATCTCGGCGGCGTGGACCGGTTCCAGCAGGAAGGCTTTCAGTACTCGCCGAACTACCTCCAGTTCGAACCGGCCGACGGTTTCCTCGGCACGGCGAACCAGGTGAACGCGTCGAGCTTCCAGATGAATCAGGGGCTCAACGCGGTGTGGACGTTCACGCCGGGTACGAGCTGGCTCACGTCGGCCACCACGTCGTTCGGTGGCACGTACGAGCAGCAGGCCATCAACAGCTACAGCATTCGCGGCCGCGGTCTGCTCCCCACGCGCAAGGTGCCGGTGGGTGCGCAGGACCTGGCGATCACGAACACCAAGAACGAGTTCCGCGACCAGTCGTACTACGTGAACGAGCAGCTGCTGTTGCTCGATGAAAAGCTCTCGCTCGCCGCCGGCTTCCGTGCCGACCGCTCGAGCGCGAACGGCGACCGCGAGCAGTACTACGTGTTCCCGAAGTACTCGGGTTCGTACCGTCTCGTGAAACCGCTCACGGACAAGATCGACGAACTCAAGGTCCGCGCGGCCGTGGGTCAGTCAGGCAACCGCCCGCGCTACGGCGACCGTGACGTGCTGTACGCCGACGGTGGCCTGATCGGCGGTTCGAGCTCGCTCGTGTCGAACGGCCTGCTGGGCAACACGAAGGTCAAGCCGGAAGTGATGAACGAGACCGAGTTCGGTATCGACGCCTCGTTCTTCGGCAGCCGCGTCGGTCTCGAAGTCACGCGCTACCAGCGCAAGATCAAGGACCTGCTGCTCACGTTCCCGCTGCCCCCGTCGTCGGGGCTCGGCAACCAGATCATCAACGGTGGCCAGCTCTCGGTGCTCGGCACCGAAGGCGTGCTCTCGGCGGTGCCCGTGCGCCGTGGCAACTTCGAGTGGACGACCCGCGTGATCTACAACACGAACGCGCAGTTCGTGGACAACATCCCGGTGCCCTCGTTCGCGGCCGGTAGCTCGTTCGGCGCGACGTACGGCCGTAACCGCATCGCCGCCAACACGCGCTCCACGAACATCTGGGGCAACGCGCCGCTCGGCGTGAACGGCGCCGTGCGCGACACGATTCTGTTCGACTCCAACCCGATCCACACGACCACGTTCAACAACGACTTCACCTTCAAGCGCGTCACGTTCTCGGTGCTCGCCGATTGGCGCAACGGTGGCTACGTGTCGAACATGACGAACAACCTGTACGACGAAGGCGGCCAGTCGCGCGACTACGTCGAGGCCGGTGCGGCGCGCTACGAGACGTTCAATGGCGGCGACATTCGGCCATACATCCAGAAGGGCTCGTACGTGAAGCTCCGCGAAGTCACCCTGAACTATCAGGCGCCGGACGCGTGGGCCCAGAAGATTCCGGGTGCCCGCACGCTCCGCCTCAACCTGAGCGGCCGTAACCTCGCGCTGTTCTCGAAGTACTGGAGCTACGACCCGGAGTTCAGCAACTTCGGCAACTCGAACTTCTCCCGCTTCATCGACCTCGCGCCGTTCCCGTCGAGCCGGCAGTTCTTCTTCAGCGTCGACGTGGGGTTCTAAACCATGACGACACCCACTTCGACGACCACGCACTCCGTGAAGACGTCTCCGATCTCGATCCGCTCCATCGTCGCCCTCATCGCGGCCTCGGCCGCGCTGACGGCGTGCTCGAGCGACAAGCTCGACATCACCAACCCGAACACGCCGACCGTTGAGTCGGCGTCGGCCGATCCGCAGGCGCTGCAGTTGCAGGCCACCGGGTTACTCCGCCAGCTGCGCAACGGACGCGGCGGGTTCATCACCTCGACCGGCCGCTTCGGCCGCGAGGCCTACGTGTACTCGCCGCAGGAAGGGCGCAACACGTCGGCGTACCTGATCGGCATCGCCGGCCAGAACAAGCTCGATCCGTCGGGCTTCGCCGTGGAAAACTGGGGCACGCAGTACGGCAACCTGCGCGACATCTTCAACTTCAAGAACACCGTGGCGGCCTCGGCGGCGCTCACGGCGGAGCAGAAGAATGCCGGACAGGGCTTCGCCAAGACCCTCGAAGCGCTCGAACTCCTGTACGTGATTTCGACGCGTGACACGATCGGCCTGGTGGTCGAGATCAAGCAGGACGCCTCGGATATCGCGCCGTTCGTCTCGCGGGACTCGGCGTACAAGTACATCCTCGGTACGCTGGATGCAGCCGCCACGAATCTGGCGGCCGGCGGCGCGGCGTTCCCGTTTGCCCTGCACTCGGGGTTCACGGGCTTCACCACGCCGAGCACGTTCCGTCAGTTCAACCGTGCGATCGCGGCCCGTGCCGCGGCGTACTACGCCACGTCGGGCGGCGGCGCCACGGCCTGGCAGACGGCCCTGACGGCGCTCACGGCGTCGTTCATGAACACGGCTGCTACCACGCGTACGGCGCTCGATGCCGGTCCGTCGCATCCGTACTCGGGATCGTCCGGTGACGCGACGAATCCGTTGAACCTGGTGACCAACACCGACTTGTACGCGCACATGTCGATCCAGACGGATGCGCAGAAGAAGGCGAATGGTGATCCGGACGATCGCTATACGGCGAAGATCGGCGCGCGCGCGACCCGTCAGGCCCCGCAGGGTCTTGGCGTCGCGTCGTCGTTGGGCTTCAACATTCATCCCTCCACGGCGGCGTCGATTGCGATCGTCCGTAACGAGGAGCTCCTGCTGCTGCGTGCCGAAGCGCTTCTGGCCACGGGCGACAAGGCCGGTTCGCTGGCGATCATCAACCAGATCCGTGCGGCCTCGGGCGGCCTGGCGGCGTCCACGCTGACGACCGCGTCGGACAACGCCTCGATCCTCACGGAAGTGCTGTACAACAAGCGCTACTCGCTGCTGCTGGAAGGGCACCGCTGGATCGACATGCGCCGCTATGGCCGCCTGAACGATCTGCCGCGTGACCTCACGACGGGCACCACGGCCCACTTTGTGGCCAAGGTGCAGCCGCTGCCGCAGGCCGAGTGCCTGGTGCGTGCCGGCAAGTCCGCGCCGTTCGCGGGACCGGGCTGCTAAGGAGTAAGAAGTAAGGAGTAAGCAGTACGGAGTAGAGAACGCCCCCGTGAGAGTCATCTCACGGGGGCGTTTTCACACATCATGGAGCGTTGCTCAGTATCCGTCGCGGGTCCAGACGGCTACCAGTCCGCATCGCCGGTCGGCGCCGCCGAACTGCGGCGGTACGGTGGCCGCACCGCTGTACACCTCGATGCCGGCAATCTGCTGCGGCGGCGGCAACAGTTCGAGATTGAAGAACCGGGGGAGCACGATGCCGTCGAGGAGGATCTGCATGGCGCAGGCGCCGCTGCCATCACCGCCCACGCTACCTCCTTCGCGCTTGGAGAGGGCCACCATACCAGCGAACTGCGTGTTGGTGATCCGCTGCACATCGACGCCGCGCACATTCCGCAAGAAGTCGAAGGCGGCCATCGAATTGCGACGCTCGATGTCTTCCCGCGTGATGAACTGCCCCTGCCCCTGCATGCGCCGCTGCTCGAACTCCAGCATGCGCATGGTGACGCGTCGCTCCTTCACGCGCAGGGTATCGAGCAGAAGGCTGGAGCGCGTCAGCGTATAGGCGAGGCGCATGGTATCCGCCTCGGGCACCTCGATGATTCCCGACGTGGGCGCGAAGCCGATGCGTCGCACCACGAGCAGATACTGGCCGGCCGGCACCTGCAGCATACGGAAGCGACCGTTCTCGCTGGTCACCACGCGGGCGCCGATACCGACCACCGACACGTCGGCGGAGGCAAGTGGGCGCAGCAGCGTGTCGGTGACGATCCCGTCGATGACCGCCAGCTGTCCCGCCGGTCGCACGACTTCACGGGGCTTCCCGGTGGCTGCACGCCCGCCGAGGGTTGGGCGAACCTGTGCCTGCAGCGTCGCCGTGGGCACTGGCAGCATGAGCGCCACCGTGACGCCGGCCCGCAGAAAAAGTGAATTGGCGCCGTGGAGGCGACCGGCTCGCGCCGTGAGGGATTTCGCGCTTTGCATGACGGTGTAAGCTAGGGGATCACTTCTTCTTCAGGTCACCGCAGGCCACGATGATGCCCATGGCGGCGGCGGCG
>CAITQY010000773.1 GCA_903894655.1 uncultured Gemmatimonadota bacterium | reverse complement strand
GAGGCCTTGCTGCCGATGGTGTTAACTTCGCGCAGGAGTTCCTGGATGAGGAAATCGAGCTTTCTTCCGCCGTTAGGTTGACCTAGCTCGGTCGAAAACTGAGCAATATGGCTTTTAAGTCGGACGACTTCTTCGGTGATATCAGAGCGATCGGCAAAGAGCGCGAGTTCCCTGAGGACGCGTTCATCGGTCACGTCGAGGGTCAAGCCAGCGTCTTTCAGCCGCTTCAGCATGGCGTCACGATGTCGGACCGGCGCGGCCTTCTCGGCTTGCTCCATGCCTGCGACCATCTCCGCCATCTTGGCGAGACGTTGATTGAGATCCTTGGCCAGCGCGGACCCTTCGGCCAGTCGCATCACGACGAGATTTCGCAGCGCTTCCTCGAAGGCGGATCGCACGGCTGCTTCCGCGTCGACGAAGTCGGGCAGCACGACCGACGGGCGGCGGCTGTTCTCGGCGAGGCGCAGTAAAAGCTCACCGTCCGCCGTCAGCTTGACGCCGCAACGGGCGGCAAGCTTGGAAAGTTCGTCAAGGTTGGCGGCGACCGCTTCGTGGTCCCATTGGCGATGGGTCGCCGAGGCCGCAGCCTGCGTGACGCGGGCAGTGACTTTACCACGCTGCAGGCGGGTGCGGATCCAAGCTGAAGCTGCGGATTCAAGGGCCGGCCAGGCCTCCGGACCGAAGACCGAGACCTGGAGATTCTTCTGGTTGACCGTGGCGATCTCGACCGAAAGGCGCGCACCGGGGAGATCGATGTCCGCCCGCCCGAAGCCCGTCATCGAAGAGGCGGCCATTTTTAAAGTTTGATCTCGGTGCCCATCGCCCGGGCGGCGCTCCAGACGTCCTTGTCGCCACGGCCGGAAAGATTAATGATCACGACCTGCTCCTTCGGCAAAGAGGCGGCGAGCTTCACGCCGTGCGCGATGGCGTGGCTGGACTCGAGCGCCGGGATGATGCCCTCGGTGCGCGAGAGCAGCTGGAAGGCTTCGAGGCATTCGTCATCGGTCGCATAACCGAACTCCAGGCGACCTTTCTCACGATAGTAAGAATGCTCAGGGCCGACGGCGGCGTAATCAAGCCCGGCGGAGACGGAGTGCGTACCTTCGATCTGCCCTTCCCCGTCCATGAGGATGTTCGTCATGCAACCTTGCAGGACCCCGAGACGACCGCCTGCGAAACGAGCGGCGTGTTCACCCTTGCTGATTCCCCGGCCGCCGGCTTCGACGCCGATGAGGCGGACGCCGGGCTCGTCGAGGAATTCGAAGAAGGCGCCGATGGCATTGGAACCGCCGCCGACGCATGCGACGATGGCGTCAGGCAGCCGTCCTTCGGCACGCAGGATCTGCTGCTTCGATTCGATGGAGATGATGCGATGGAAATCGCGGACCATCATCGGATACGGGTGCGAACCATAGGCCGTGCCTAAGATATAGTGGGTCTCGCGGACGTTGGTGACCCAGTCGCGCATGGCCTCGTTGACGGCCTCCTTCAGCGTACGCTGGCCGGCTTCGACGCCGCGGACCTCGGCGCCCATGAGGCGCATCCGGTAGACATTCAGTGCCTGGCGCTCCATGTCAGTCGCCCCCATATAGATGACGCACTTGAGGCCGAACCTGGCGCAGACGGCAGCGGTCGCGGTGCCGTGCTGCCCGGCGCCGGTCTCGGCGATGATGCGCTTCTTGCCCATGCGGATGGCGAGCAGGGCTTGGCCGATGACGTTATTGATCTTATGCGCTCCGGTGTGGAGCATGTCTTCGCGCTTGAGGTAGATGCGTGCGCCGCCGACGTGTTTGGTCAGCGATTCGGCGTGATACAGTCCGGTCGGACGGCCGGCGTAGTCTCTCAGCATGTCCGCGAAAGCCTGCTGATAGGCCGGGTCACGACGGGCTTCGTCGTAGGCCTTCGTCAGGTCTAGCAACGGCGTCATCAGCGTCTCGGGGACGTACATGCCGCCGAACTGACCGAAACGGCCGTGGGCGTCCGGGACGCGGAAGCGAGGTTCGGTGGTCGGGATAAGGCTGGAGGCCGACATGGTCGTGATGTCCTGCATAAAGCGGGAAGGCCTCCGAAGGGCAAGCGACAAGGGCTTTTGACGGCTTTCCTTGCCCCGGCAGGCACGGAAGCCTAATGCTCGCCCATGCTTCGTTTCGCCTTCGGCTTGTGGCTGCTCTCCTCCCTGCCCTCTTTCGCTGGTTACGGTCCGACGGTGACGCCCGAGGAAGTCCGGCGTGATTTTACCTACGGTCGCGCCATTGTCACGGGCACCGTCGAAGGCGTCACGGAGTATCTGCCCGTCAGCTCGACGGGACACATGATCATCAGTAACGCCATTCTCGGCGTCCCCGCGTTTCCGGATGTCACGGTGCAAGGCATCAGCGACCGTAAAGGCCGTGCCGTCTCCCTCGAGCGCATCGCCGACGACTACATCGTCATCATCCAGATCGGCGCGATCTTCGCCGTCTTCGTGGCGTTCTTCAGCCGCATCGGCACGCTACTGCTCGGCCTGGGTCGAGGGGACCGGGGGTCGGTCGACCTCGCCATTGCGATCGTCGTCGCGTTCATCCCCGCCGCTATACTCGGCTTCTTGTTCAAGGATGCGATCGCGGCTTATCTTTTTTCCGTCGAAGTCGTCGCCGCCGCCCTCCTCGTCGGGGGACTCGTCATCTTGGTCACGGAGCATCTTCTGCCGAAGTCGAAAGTCGTTGGCACGGACGAAGTCGCCGCGATCGGGTGGCGCTCGGCTCTGACGGTCGGGCTCTGCCAATGCTTCGCCTTGATTCCCGGTACGAGCCGTTCGCTGGCGACGATTCTCGGCGGCCGCCTCGCAGGGCTCTCCCATGCGGCCGCCACTGAGTTCTCCTTCCTGGTCGGACTCCTCACCCTTTCCGCGGCCTCAATTTATAAGATGTGGTCGCTGGGGCCTGCGCTCGCTCAAGTCTACCCCGCCGGCCCGGCGAGCGTCGGCCTGTTGGTCGCGGCGGTGACGGCCTTCGTGTCGGTGAAGTGGCTGGTCGGCTACGTCTCGCGCAACGGACTGGGCGTGTTCGCCTGGTACCGCATCGCGCTGGGCGGTGCGATCCTGGCGATCCTGGCGCTGAAGTGAGACCGGCTTAGGTGCCGAGTTCGAAGCCCTTGCGGTATTCGCGACGGACATAGGCGTTGGCGGCCTTGTCGTTCGTCACTTCCATCTTCGCGCCATCCCAGAGCAGCTTGCGGTCCGGGAAACGGGAAGCGAGATTTCCCATGAGCACCATTTCCGAGAGCGGCCCGGAGTAGTCGAAGTTGGAAGAAGCGGCGACGCCTCCCTTGCAGGCGCGAATCCAGTCTTTCTCGTGGCCGTTCGAGTTGCCCGGGATACGCGGGATGGTCTTCCCGAGTTTCTTGGCCTCGGCACGGAGGTCGGCGTTGAGGATGCGCGGGTTGAGTCCGTAGCAACCGCAGACGAGCTTGCCTTTGTCGCCGACGAACAGGCAACCGCCATTAGGATCGCCGAACGGCATGTCGTCCTCGAGTTCGTCGGGGCGCTGGGGCATCAGGCCGCCGTCCCACCACGTGAGGGTCACGGGCGGCATCTCGCCGCGGGCCGGGAACTTGAAGCGCACGATCGAGGAACGCGGATAGGATTCGTTCTTGCCCGAGGTCTTCTTGCCGAAGGTTTCGTAGACGGTCGACACATTGCCTTCGACGCTGATAGGGTACTGGAGATTGAGGGCCATGAAGGCCGGGTCGATGATATGGCAGCCCATGTCACCGAGCGAACCGGTGCCGAAATCCCACCAAGCGCGCCACTTGCCGGGGTGGTAGGAAGCATGGAACGGACGGAGCGGAGCCGGACCACACCAAGCATTCCAATCCATGACTTGGGGGGCATTCTGCACATCGGTCGGACGGTCCATCTCGAGGCTCTGCGGCCAGATGGGGCGGTTGGTCCAGGTGTGGACTTCGCGCACCTTTCCGATTAGACCCGCGGCGATCCATTCGGTGACCTGACGGATGCCTTCGCCGGAGTGACCCTGGTTGCCCATCTGGGTCACGACCTTATATTTGTGAGCCGACTCGGTCAGGATGCGCGCTTCGAAGACGGAATGCGAGATCGGCTTCTGGACGTAGACGTGCTTGCCGCGGCGCATGCACTCCATCGCGATGTAGGCGTG
>CAITQY010000772.1 GCA_903894655.1 uncultured Gemmatimonadota bacterium | reverse complement strand
GGGATTGCCGGGACACAATTGGGCGAATGCCATTTCGATGGCGACGCCCATCGCACACAAGGGCGCGTTGGCCGGTGCGAAGGTGCAGGCGCTCACGATGCTCGACATCATGATGACGCCGAAGGTCGTGGCCGACGCGTGGGATTACTTCAAGAACGTGCAGACGAAGGACACGAAGTACACGCCGTTCATCCGTCCCCAGGACACCCCGCCCACGTACCTGAACGCCGACATCATGGCGCGCTACAAGACGCAGCTGCAGAAGTTCTACTACGATCCCACGAAGTTCAAAACGTATCTTGAACAATTGGGTATCGAGTATCCGACGGTGCGCGCGCAGGTGGTGGCACCGAAGGGCGACGACGGCAGGGACAAGCAGTAAGCAGCATGGAATAGGAGGTACGGCGTAGCACAACGGGCCGGCTGTTCGTCACATGACGTACAGCCGGCCCGTTCGTGATCGCGACGTATCGCCGCGACGTATCGCCGCGACGTCTCGGCCTAGTTCTTGGTGTTCGCGGCCTTGAAACGCGCGCGAATCTGCAGCAGCTCGTCGCTGTGATCCACGTTCTTCTTGGTGGCATCCTCGAGCAGCTTCATGATGGCGAGGTTGTCCTCGACCACCGTAGCGGAGCCACTCAGGTGCACGCCGAAGCCGAAATGCTCGCCCGGCACCAACACCATCTCGTTGCGCAGCACGACGTCGCTGGTGTCGTCAGCGATGCGCACGGCCACGAACTTCTTACCGGCCTTTTCCATGAACGCAATGCGCAGGCCGTTCACCCCGTCCGGCCACGGCGCATACTCGTGCTGCTGGCCATCACTGCCTTCGAACGTCGTCGAAGCGGTGGTCAGATTCATGAAGTTCTTTTCGAAATTACCGGCGTAGCGCAGGGCGTGTCGCATTCGTGAAGTCCTTGTGCGTGAATAGCAGATAAAACGGAGCGGTCTCCTGAATATCGCACCGTTGACGCCCGATGGCGAATCAAGAGGACCGCGCCGCCCGGGCCGCCTTGAACTGACGGGCGCGCAGGACGCGCAGGTAGAGGCCACCGGAGAAGAAGACGAGCGCGCTAAGCCCAAGCAGCTCCTCCCGGGTCAGGTTGGTGAGCACCCAGACGCACACCGTGGCCCCAAGAATCGGGACGAACGGTCCTCCAGGGATGACGAACGGAGCGTCAGCCGTCTGCACGCCGCGCTGCCGCAGTCGCAACACGGCCAGACAGACGAAGACGTCCACCAGCAGGAGCGACGACGTGCCCAGAATCGCCAGCGGCTTGAACGCGCCCAGGACGGCGAGGGCGCAGCAAATTACCGCAAACACTAAAATCGCCGTGTGAGGCGTCTGGAACCGCGGGTGCACTCGGGCCAACGGCGCCGGGAGCAAACCGTCCTTGGCAGCCGCGTACAGGCAGCGCGGCGACAGCAGCAGGTCGCCATTCAGATTGGCGAAGATGGACAGCGAGACCGCCCCCAGCAGCATCGTGCGCCCCCACGGGCCCATCAGCTGGCCGGCGGCGGCCGACAGTGGTGACACGGTCTCACGCGGTAGATTGGCGCCGAGCACCCCCTCGGCCACCAGCTGCAGCCCGAAGTACAGGCCGACCACGGTGGCGACGCCCATCAGCAGTCCGAGGGGTACCGTTCGACTGGGGTTGCGCAGCTCGCCGCTGGCCCCCAACGAGGCTTCGCCGCCCACGAACGCGAACATCAGCAGCAGCACCCCGCTGCCCAGCGTGGACGCGTCGGGGATGCTGGTCGGCACGAGGTGCGACCACTCGATGTGCGGGATGCCGACCACGAGCAACAGCACCAGCGGCAGCAGTTTGAGGACCGTCAGCCCGACGACGACGCGGGCGCCGGTCTTCACGCCCACGATGTTCACGGCGGCCGTGAATCCGAACAGTGAGATCAAGGCGATCGCGCGCGGGATCGGCTGCGCGAGCGCCGGCACGGACGTGGCCAGGGCGCTGATGAGGACATCGGCGAGCGCCGCATTGGCACAGGCGGAAAATCCGAACCAGACCAGATTGGCGGCGATGAATCCGGCGAAGGGGCCGAAGGCCGTGCCCACGTACGCGTACGCCCCGCCGCTACCATGGACACGACTCCCGGCTTCGGCAAAGCAGAGAAAGATCAGCATCACCAGCACGGCACAGATCGCGTAGCCGAGCCCGGTGGCGTTGCCCAAGGTGCCAGCTACGAGCCCGGGCAGTGCAAAGATACCGGCGCCGATGGTGCCGTTCGCGAAGATAAGCGCGAGCGTACCCGGACCGAGAACGCGGCGCAGCGCGCCGCCGTCCGTCATGCGCGCCCTTTCAGACTGGCGTCGGCAGCCATGACGGCGTTGAGCAACACGTCGGCCCCGTTGGTGATATCGGCCGCGCGAGAAAACTCTTTCGGCGAATGACTGATGCCGCCCACGCTCGGAATGAAAATCATCGCCATCGGCGCGATGTGGGCGATCTCCTGCGCATCGTGACCGGCACCGCTGGGCATGCGCTGCGACGACAGGCCAAGCGCGGTGGCGCTGGATTCGATCCAGCTCATGACCTGCGGATCAGAAATCGCGGGCCGGCTGTCCGTGAGTCGCTTGAACGTGAAGGTGGTCTTGGTGGCAGCACCGATTTCACGCGCCACCCGCTCGAAGACCTCAGTAAAGTGCTCGATCTTGGATTGGTCGAGGTCCCGCAGGTCGACCGTCATCACGACCTGTCCGGGGATCACATTGGTGGTGTTCGGCGACACCACCATACGCCCTACGGTGGCCACCTGGCGACCGGGTTCGGCCCGCACGGCGTCATTCACCGCCACGGTGAACTTGGCCGCGGCCAGCATGGCATCCTGTCGCTGATCCATGGGCGTCGCGCCGGCGTGGTTGGCAAAGCCCACAATTGTGACTTCGAACCATCGCAGCCCCACGATGCCCTGCACGACCCCGATCTGCTTGCCGGCCTTCTCGAGCAAGCCACCCTGTTCGATGTGCAGCTCGATGTAGCAGGCGAAGTCGCCCTGCTTCTTGACCGATTCGGCCAGACGCGACACATCGCCGCCGATAATGCCGATACCGTCGCGGATGGTCTTGCCCGAGCGCGCCACTTTGGCGAGCTCGACGTCGTTCATCTCGCCGATGGCGGTCTTGCTGCCGGTCGTGCCCCCTTCCTCGTTCTGCCAGATCACGACATCGACCGGGTGGCGCAGCCGCGTGTTGGTTTCCCGCAGGGTGCGCGCCACTTCGATAGCGCCGAACGAGCCCACCGGTCCGTCGAAGTTGCCGCCGTCGGTGACAGAGTCGATGTGCGAGCCAATCAGAATGGGCGCCAGCGTGCGATCGGTGCCCTCGAGCCGCGCATAGATGTTGCCGGCGGTATCGATGCGTGGCGTGAGCCCGGCATCGCGCAGCAGCTGCTGCGTAAAGACGCGCCCGGCGAGATCGGCCTCGGAATACGCGACCCGATTGATGCCGGTCGGTGTGCGGCCAATGCGGTCGAAGTTCGTGAGCCACTCGTTGAGCCGCGCGCCGTTCACACGCATCGGGGCGGCCGCAGGGAACGCACGGGAGAGGTACGGCATGACGAGCGGCATCGACGCCAGCGCACCGGCGTGTCCGAGAAACGTACGGCGCTTCATGCTCAGCCTCGGGCGGCGATGGTACGAAGAGCGGCCGCCAGTTTGTCGGCGTCCGCGGGGCTGTTGTACAGCGTGGGGGTGACGCGCACGCAATCGCCGTTGGCGAGCCCGGTGCGCTGGAAGGTGAAGACGCCGAATTCGTCGTGCAGCGTGGTCGCGAGGGCGCGGTTGGCGTCGCCGGTGCCACGCTGGTGCAGGCGGAAACCGGTGATGGCCCCGGTGAGCGCGGCGTCTTCCGGCGTGAGAATGTTCACACCCTTCACATCGGCCACGGCGTGCACCCAGCGGTCGCGCAGATAGCGCAGGCGGGCGGCTTTTTGCGGCATGCCGATACTGAGCTGAAAATCGATGGCCTCAGGAATCGTCATCACGGTGGCGAAGTGCGTGGTCCCGGTGTGGATACGGCTCTCGATGCGATCAATCGGCGCGCTCTCGTCAGCGTGCGCGCGATCGATCGCGCTCAGGCAGCCCTCGCGAATGTACAGCGCACCGGCGCCGACGGGCGCGCCGATCCACTTGTGCAGATTGAGTCCCACAAAATCGGCGCCCATGTCGGCCATCGTGAGCGGCACCTGCCCGAACGAATGCGCCGCGTCGACGATCACATCCACCCCGCGCGCCTTCGCCAGCGCGGTGATCTCACCGACGGGCAGCAGCAAGCCGGTCTTGTTGTTGCAGTGCGTGAGCAGCAGGAGCTTGGTGCGCGGATTGGCCGCGAGCGCGGTGGTGTACAGGGCGAGAATGTTGTCGTGCGACGCCGGCTCAGGGATGTTGAGCGTGACCACCTTCGCCTGGCAGCGCGCGGCCAAGGCATTCATGGCCCACTGCATGGCGTTGTAATCGAGGTCGGCGTACATGACCGTGTCGCCGGGCTGCACGCGATTGTACTGCCCGATGAGCGCCTGCAGCGCTTCGGTGGCGTTGCGCGAGAAGGCGAGCTCGGTGGGCTTGGCCCCCACGAACGCGGCCACGCGCTCGCGCGCCGTGCGAAACATCGCCGGATACTCGCGCCGCGCGAAGTACGAGCTCTCGCTGTTCACGCGATCGATATGGCGGTGATATGCCTCGAGCACGGGCTGCGCCATCATGCCGAAGAAGCCCGCTTCGAGGTTCGTGGTACGCGGGGTGATCCGGTACTTGGCGGCGACTTGCGTCCAGTAGGCCTCGTCGCGCGCCACGTCGTACAACGCCCCGGGGTGCGGCGTGAGCGGAGCGCTGCTGGGCCGCGCGCCGCTGGGCAGCGCGCTGCGGTCGTGGGGCGGCGGCGTGGCGCCGGCGGCACTCGGGACGACAGCGGCGGCGGCACCGAAAATGGCCGCGCTCTTCACGAAATCCCGGCGGGAGCGGTCTGTAGACATCTCTCACGGTACGGTCTTGGCGGCGTCACCGCAATCAGCTGGGGGTGGTGTGGCGAGTTGGCATCGTTGAACGGATCACGCGGAGGCGCTGAGAGCGCAGAGCACGCAGAGAGGACCCCCAAGGGAGACTGCCGAGAGAAAAGCACGCGGCTCGGCTCTGCGCCCTCTGCGCCCTCTGCGCCTCCGCGTGATCTGGCACCGGCGTACCCATTCCGGGGCACAGAGCTGCGGGAGAGATTCCCGATATGTCCCTCCCGCACTGGTTCAACCGGCCCCCCTCGTCTACGCTTGCCCTGCTGTTCGTCGTTGCGCTGAGCGCATGCTCAGGCGGCCCCACTGACACGAAGCCCCCCGTCGTGGCGCCGCCGGTGTCGCCGCCGGTGGCGCCGGTCGTCTACGTACCCGGGCAGTCGTACCTCGGACGGAACGGCTACGTGGAGTACATCGCCGGCAACACGCCCGTGATTCTCTCGGCGCCACACGGCGGGTTACTCACGCCGTCGTCGATTCCCGATCGCACCGCCAGTGCCTGCGGCGGATCGGCCACCACGGTCACCGACGCCAACACGCAAGAGCTCGTGCGCACCATGCAGGCCCGGTACGCCGCGCGCTTCGGCCGATATCCGCATGTGATCATCTCACACCTGTCGCGCCGCAAGCTCGACCCCAACCGGTTGCAGCCGGAGGCGGGCTGCGGCAACGCCGAGGCGGCACAGGCACTCGCGGAGTGGCATGCGTACATCGACCTCGCCAAGAACGAAGTGATCAAGGCGCATGGCAAGGGCTGGTACATGGACATGCACGGTCACAGCCATGCCGTGCCGCGTCTCGAGCTCGGGTACCTGCTCACGGCCACACAACTCGACGGCAGCGACGCCGCGCTCGATGCCTCGCGTGCGCTCGAGAACAGCGCCAGCATACTGACGCTCTCTCTCGCCTCGCCGCTGTCTTTCTCCGCACTCTTGCGTGGCCCCACCAGTCTCGGTACGCTCTACGCCGACAAGGGATTCCCGGCGATACCCAGCAGCAGCGATCCACGCCCAAGCGGCGCCGACTACTTTAACGGCGGCGACAACACCCGTCGGCATTCGTGCGGTAGCGAGGCCGGGCCGCTCGGGGGCACCACCGGTGGGTTAATTTGTGGGGTTCAGATCGAAGCCAACTTCGTCGGGGTGCGCGACAACGCCGCCAATCGTGAACGGTTTGCCGACGTGACCGCCCAAGTGCTGGAGCAGTACCTGCGAGTCCATTGGGGTTTGTTCGTGACGCCGTAGCCACGCGATCGTCATCCCGTGGTCTCCCACGCGATACCGCCATAATCCGAGAGCGATGATCGTACACAAACTGCAGTGGACTCGTCCGTCGGGGTGGCGCACCATGCGCGGCGACCATGCGCCGCTCGCGCCGCAGCTGGTCCTGCTCTTCGGCGCACGGGCGGCGATTCAGGAGTCGGACGCGCTGCCAACGCTGCGGGCGCGATACCCGGACGCTCGCCTGGTCGGGTGCTCGACCGCGGGCGAGATCTGCGGAACCGATGTGACCGATGAGACGATCGTGGCCGCGGTGGTGCAGTTCGAGCATACGCAGGTGCGGGTGGCACACCTCCCGCTCAACTCGATGGAGGACAGCCACCGCGTGGGCGAAGCGCTCGCCACGTCGCTGCGCGCCGACGATCTGGTGCACGTGCTTGTGCTCTCCGAAGGGCTCCAGGTGAACGGGTCGGCGCTGCTGGCTGGACTCCGGGAGCAGTTGCCGGCCGAGGTGCTCGTAACCGGTGGGCTGGCCGCTGACGGCGCGCAATTCGAGCAGACCTGTGTGTGCGTCGACGGCGGTTGCACGGGACGCGCCGTGGCGGCGATCGGTCTGTACGGTAACCGGCTGCAGGTCGGTCACGGCTCGCTCGGCGGCTGGGATGCCTTCGGACCGGAGCGCGTGATCACGCGATCGACCGGGAACATCCTGTACGAACTCGACGGCGCGCCGGCGTTGGAACTGTACAAGAGCTACCTGGGGCGCCACGCCAGTGATCTCCCCAGCAGCGGCCTGCTCTTCCCGCTCAGCGTGCGCAGCGCCAAGGGCGAGCACGGCGTCGTGCGGACCATCCTCGGCGTCGATGAAGCGGCCGGCAGCCTGACCTTTGCCGGCGACGTCCCGCAAGGACACCTGGCCCGGCTCATGAAATCCAACGTGGACCGGCTCGTGGACGGCGCGCAGGGAGCCGCCAGCGCCTCGCTCGAGGCAGTCGGGAGCACGCCACCGGAGCTGGCGATCCTGATCAGTTGCGTGGGCCGCAAGCTGGTGCTCAAGCAGCGCGTCGAGGAAGAAGTCGAAAGCGTGCGTGATGTGCTCGGCGACGACGCGGTGCTCGTCGGCTTCTACTCCTACGGCGAGATTGCGCCCTTCAGCGGATCGACCGCATGCGAGCTGCACAACCAGACGATGACGATCACCACGCTCCGTGAACGTTGAACTCCGGCATAAGCTGCTGATCCGTCAGCTGCGTCGGTACTTCGGCACCCTCGCCGACGTGCCGGAGTCGCTGGCGCCGTTTCTCGAGGCCGTCGAGGGCGCCTACGACGATGCGGATCACGACCGCGCCATGATGGAGCACTCGCTGGAGACCGTGTCGAGTGAACTCGCCGAGCGGCTCGAGCGGGTGCGTACCGCGATCGGCGAGCGCGACGAAGTCCAACAGGCGATGTCGTTGCTGGAAGCCACGCTCGAGGCGAGCTCCGACGCGGTCACCGTGCTCGATCTCGACGGCAACGAGGTCCGCAGCAATCAGCAGTTGCGCCGGCTCTGGAAACTGGCAGCCGAGCCGGGCGATCTGCTCGACGCCATCCCCTTACGGGTGCGGATCACGGCGCAAGTCGAATCGGGGCCGCGCTTCCACGACTGGGGGCATGGCGGGGAGACCGCGCGCCCGCTGCGCGAGGTGGAGGAGTTGCGCACCTATGACGGGCGGGTGATCGAATGGCACTCCAGTCCGCAGTATCTCGGCGACACGATTGTCGGCT
>CAITQY010000771.1 GCA_903894655.1 uncultured Gemmatimonadota bacterium | reverse complement strand
CGGATGACCGCCGCCGCGTTGGCGCGTGGGCGCGGTGTGTCGGTGGGCGATCTGCTCGAGCCGGCGTGAGTCACGGCGTGAGAACCTGCGTGAGAACCCGCGTGAACAGACTATGATGGCCGTTGTGAAGAAGAAGCCGCTCAACATGCTGGGCATCACCGAGTCGCGGGCGTCGGCGGCGATGGTGCTGGCCGACCTGCGCAATGGCGCGATGCTCGACGCGGCCTTCGAGCGGTACGTGGTCCCGCTCGACGCGCGTGACCGCCGCTGGGTGCAGGAGTTGCTCTGGGGTATGCTGCGCTCGCGCAACCGTCTCGATGCCATTCTTGCCGAGCGCGTGCGTGGTGGCATCGCGAAAATCGACGTCGACGTCGCCGACTTGCTGCGCCTCGGCGCGTATCAGCTGCTCAGCATGGGTAGCGTGCCGGCTTACGCCGCGATCGGTCAGACCGTCGAGCTCACGAAGCGCCGACATGGCATTGGTGCCAGCAAGTTGGTGAACGCCGTGTTGCGCCGCATCGATCGCGAACGCGACACGATCGAGCCGCCGGTACCGGCCGAGCCACTCGAAGCGCTAGCGCAGCAGTATTCACATCCGCGGTGGGCGATTGCGCGCTGGGTTGATCGGTGGGGCATGAGCGACACCGAGCGACTGCTGGCTGTGAACAACGAGCCCGCCTCGATCACCGTGCGCCCGTATGGCGTGGATCGCACGCAGCTCGACGACATGCTCACGGGCGCCGGCGTGACCACGCATGACGTGCCGCTGGTGCCCGACTCCATTCGACTTGGCCCCGGCGTGGCCCTGACCGAGCTGGGTGCCTTCAAGCAGGGTCTGTTCTTCGTGCAGGATCCGGCGGCCACCCTCGTCGCGCGGTATGCGTTCGTCCCCGAGGGCGGCGTGGTGGTTGATTTGTGCGCCGCACCGGGCGGCAAGGCACTCGAGCTCTCCCGCCGCGCGCGACTGGTGTTCGCAGCGGACGCCAAGATGGCGCGCGTCGAGCGCATGCTCACCGGATTCGGGCGACTCGATGCGACCAATCTCATTCCCATCGTCTGCGATGCGCGGCATCCCGCCATTGGGGAGGCCGATGTGGTGGTGATCGACGTGCCCTGCACCGGCACCGGCACCTTCCGCCGTCACCCGGATGCACGCTGGCGCTTGCGCGTGTCCGATTTCGCCGTGCTGCCCGCGTTGCAACGCGAGATTCTGCTGGCCGCCGCCGCGATGGTAAAGCCCGGCGGATTACTCGTATACAGTACCTGTTCGCTCGAGCTCGAAGAGAACGACGACCAGATCGAGTCGTTTCTCGCCACGCACAAAGAGTTCACGTTGGAGCCGCCGCCGGCAGGTACGGTACCGGACTCGGTGTTGGACAACGGGCTCCTCCGCGTGTTGCCGCAGCAGCACGGCACCGACGGCGCCTTCGCGGCGCGGTTGCGGAGAAACGCGTAATGGCCGCTGCCAACAAGACCGCGACGCGCGGACCGCGGGCGACGTCGACGCGCACCTGGCTCATTCGCGGCACGATCGCCGCTGTGGCCGGACTCATCCTGGGTGGGGCCGGCGGCGTGGTCACCGTGCGCACGCTTGAACCGGGGCGCGCCAACGCGATCGATTCGGTGCAAGCGGTGCTCGATAGCATCGCACGCGGCACGATCCCCGAGCCCACCGCGGCCGAACGCGATCAGGAGTTGCAGCGACAGGCCGACAGCGCCGCGCAAGTCATGCAAGCCACCGACAGCGCCGCCACCGACAGCGTGCTCGTGTCCATCCCCGACGTGATCGGGCTCGAAGAAGGCCCCGCCCGCGAGAAGCTGCTCGAAGCCGGTCTACTCGTGGGTGAGGTGCAGTTCCGTGCCAGTAGCAGCCCGGCCGGCATCGTGCTCGCCACCACGCCCCCCGCCGGCAGCGTGCTCGCCGCCAGCGGCGCCGTATCGCTCGTGATCAGCGACGGACGTTCCCCTGCTGACACACTCTTTACCCCTCAGCTCCATCCGGCTCCATGACCGTGCGTATTGCCCCCTCCGTGCTCAGCGCCGATTTCCGCAAACTCGGCGAAGAGATTGCCATGTGCGACGCCGGCGGCGCCGACTGGATTCATGTCGATGTGATGGACGGTCGCTTCGTGCCGAGCCTGTCGTTTGGTGTGAAGGTGATTGAAGCGGCGCGTCGCTCCAGCACGAAGATCATCGACGTCCATCTCATGGTCGTCGAGCCCGAGAACTATTTCGACGACTACGTGAAAGCGGGTGCTGATGTGCTCACCATTCATGCCGAAGCCGCGCCGCACCTCGACCGGCAGATGGCGCGCATCAAGTCGCTGGGTTGCAAGGCGGGCGTCGCGCTCAATCCGGCCACGCCGTTGTCGGTGATTGAAGAAGTCGCACACATGGTCGACCTGGTGCTCATCATGAGCGTCAATCCCGGGTACGGCGGACAGCAGTTCATCGAGTATTCGATCGACAAGATTGCGCGCACCCGGTTGCTGCTCGATCAGGCCAACAGCACGGCCGTGCTCGAAGTCGACGGCGGCATTTCGCGCGAGACGATTTATCGGTGCTGGCAAGCAGGTGCCGATACGTTCGTCGCCGGCAACGCCATCTTCGGTGCCGCGAATCCGCAGGCGGAGATCGAAGTACTGCGTGACCTCTGCGTGGAGCGAGTATGACGTCCAAACAACAGTGGCTGGTCGTGCTGGGGATCGTCGCGGTGCTGGCGGGGGGCGCGTTCGCCGCGTCGTATTTCCTGAAGGACGAACTCACCAGTGTATCGGTGGGCTCCGAGGCGCCGGGCTTTGCCGCGAAGACGCTGACGGCCACGCCGGCCATGAAGACGCTCACCGATTATCGCGGTGACGTCGTGCTGCTGAATATCTGGGCCACGTGGTGCATTCCGTGCCGCACCGAGATGCCCAGCATCGAAGCGGTGCATCAGGCGCTGGGACCGAAGGGGCTGAAGGTCGTCGCCATCAGCATCGATGATGAAGGGGCCGAACAGAAGATTCAGGACTTCGCAAAGGAGTTCACGCT
This sequence comes from uncultured Gemmatimonadota bacterium, assembly GCA_903894655.1. Taxonomy (GTDB): domain Bacteria; phylum Gemmatimonadota; class Gemmatimonadetes; order Gemmatimonadales; family Gemmatimonadaceae; genus Gemmatimonas. The sequence goes on along the minus strand of CAITQY010000771.1, from coordinate 9,029 downwards.
CACCTTCGAGATGCTGCACGATCCGGCCGGAACGATTCAAGGCATCTACCGCACGACCGGTGTGCCCGAGACGTTCGTAATCGGGCGTGACGGCGTCATCCGCAAGAAGTGGATCGGCGCGGAAGACTGGAACTCGGACGGCAACCAGCGACTGCTGTCGTCGCTGCTGGCCGAGCCCAAGCCGTAGTGAGTCAGGTCAGGCGGGTGGCGTGGCCGAAGGTCGTGCGGGCGCTGTCGGCGCTCGTGCTGGCGGTGGCGGCGTGGTTGTACATCCACGCCGTCCATGTCTGACATGGTCGCGCACGTCGCGTCTGAGATCGTGCCGCGCCGCGTGCTCGGCATCGAAACGTCGTGCGACGAAACATCGGCGGCTGTCGTTTACGGCACCCCCACCGACATGCGGCTCGAATCGCTCGTGATTCTGTCGCAGGATGTCCATCGCCTGTTCGGCGGCGTGGTGCCGGAAATCGCCAGCCGTCAGCATCTCACTGGCATCGTACCAGCGGTCCGCACCGCACTGGCCGATGCCAACGTCACCCTCGGTGATCTCGATGCGATCGCGGTCACCCATGCCCCCGGACTCGTGGGTGCGCTGCTGGTGGGCACGAGCTACGCCAAAGCGCTGGGCTTTACGCACAACGTGCCGGTCGTGCCGGTGCATCATCTCGAAGGGCATCTGTTCGCGACGCTGCTCGAACACCCCGAAGCCAGGCCGCCGTTCACCGCCCTGCTGGTGAGTGGCGGGCACACGTTGTTGCTCGACGTCGAGGCATGGGGACGCTATCGCCTGCTGGGCCAGACGCGCGACGATGCCGCGGGCGAAGCCTTCGACAAAGTGGCGAAGCTACTTGGGCTGCCGTACCCTGGCGGTCGTCCGCTCGAGGAGTTGGCCCGCACGGCCGACGCGCCTGTCCACCAACATCCGCATCGCTTCGCGCGACCCATGCTGCGCAAGTCGGCCGAGCCGGGCGACGACGATTATTACGATTGTTCGTTCAGTGGTCTCAAGACGGCCGTCCTGTATGCCGTGCGTGATGCCGAAAAGGCCGGCGTGCTCGACGCGCAGCGCGCCGGCATCGCGCGCGGCTTTCAGGATTCGCTCGTCGAAACGCTGGCCGAGAAGGTGGCGCGCGCCGCGCGTCGCTATCGGCGCACGCGCGTGGTCCTGGGCGGTGGTGTGGCGTGCAATCGCGCGCTCCAGGAGGCGATTCGCGAGCGGGTGGCTCCGCGCGGTACCGTGTTCGCCCCCATGCCACGACTGGCCACCGACAACGCCGCCATGATCGCGGCCGCCGGGCTGTTCCGCTTCGAGGCCGGCGAGCGGGCCGATCCGACCATGACGGCGCACGCATCCCTGCCGATCCCCGGTATCTTTTCGTAAGCGGTAGGCTCGCCGCACTCCCTACCCCGTACTCCCTACTCCCGACTCCGCTGTGCACCCCATCATCCACCACCCCACGGTCTTCAAGTTCGGCTTTCTCGAACTGACCGGATTCGGACTCGCCGTTCTCATGGCGTTCGTGATCGCACAGATCGTCTGCCAGCGCGAGTTCTGGCGCCGTGGGCAAAATGCGGAATCGGATGCCATGCCGGATATCGTGCTCGCGGCGCTGATCGGCACCCTCATCGGGGCAAAGACGTACTACGTAGTGCTTACCGGCGACCCTTCGGCCTTTCTGAGCCGCGGTGGCTTTGTGTTTTGGGGCGGCTTTATTGGTGCCGTCGGTCTCTGCTACGCGACGATCCAGTACAAGAAGCTGAACTTCTTGAAGATCGCCGACGTGGCGGGGATCGGTATCGCGGCCGGCTATGCGGTGGGACGGACCGGCTGCTGGGCCGTGGGGGACGACTACGGCCGTCCGTTCAGCGGCTTCTTCGCGACCCAGTTTCCCGAGGGCGCTCCGCCCAGCACGGCAGCCGTAATGTCGCAGCAGTTCGGGGTCCAGTTCCCTGCCGGCACCAACATGTCGGACGTGATCGCGGTATACCCGACGCAGCTCTACGAGACGCTGATGGGCTTCGTGATGTTCGTGATCCTGTGGCGATTCCGAAAGCACACGAATCTGCCCGGCTGGCTGTTCGGCCTGTACTGCATTCTGGCCGGCATCGAACGGTTCATCGTGGAGTTTTTCCGCGCAAAGGATGACCGTCTCGTGATCGGGTTTTCGACGGCCCAGATCATCGGGATGGCCATTTTCCTGATCGGCGTGGGGATCGTGGCCACGAGATCGAAGCGGAGTAAGCCGCTGGCGACGGCCTGAGACCCGATCGTGATGTGGGCCTATGGCCGTAGGCCATAGGCCGCGGGGGGTGGACCGCGGGTTGAAAAGCCGAGCCAGCCACTCCCCATTGCGTCACGTTGCCTCCGCCGTGTATACTCCAATATACGCTTTGAGAATCATTCTCATCTAACACCGTGGCCTCGATTCAGCTCCCAACCCTGCAGTCACCGACCGGCGGCGCCGCACAGACCACGTGCGCGCTGAACGTGTGCCCTGCAGGCACCCGAGTGACCGTGGTCGACATCGAGTGCTCCGGCGACGAGGCCTGCCGTCTCCGCTCGCTTGGCTTCTGTGAAGGCACCAGCGTCAACGTCATCGACGCCCGCGACGCCATGCTCCTCGAAGTGCGAGGCACGCGGATCGCGCTCGGGTCGGCCCTCACGGCCGGCATCACTGTTCAGCCCGTCACCGCGCGCTCATAGCGCGGCTGGCGAGGCGCCCGACATGCGGCCGCTGCGTCGCATGCGCGTCACGACCCGGTGAGTACTCTGCAGAGTCCCCTGTCGCCTGACAATTCGGCGACCATTCCCCTCTTGGCTGGCCACGGTTCGCTGCGGGTTGCCATCATTGGCAATCCCAACACCGGTAAGACCACGCTCTTCAATGCCCTCACTGGGCTGCGGCAGCGCGTTGGCAACTTTGCGGGGGTCACGGTCGAGCGGGTGGAAGGGGGCTTCAAGGGCCCTGACGGTCGCCGTGTGACCGTGCTGGACCTTCCGGGCAGCTATTCCCTGTCCGCCGGCTCGCCTGACGAACAGGTGGCGCTGGAGGTCCTGCTGGGCCGCGACGCCGACCGCTGGCGCCCCGATGTCGTGCTGGTCGTGGTTGATGCATCGCATCTCGAGCGCAACCTCTTTCTGGCCAGCCAGGTTATCGAGCTCGGCGTACCCGTCGTTATTGCGCTCAATCAGTTCGACGTGGCGGAGGCCGAGGGACTGCGGATCGACGTCCCCGAGTTGATCCATGCGCTGGGCGTGCCGATCGTCCCCACCGTGGCGAAACGCGGTGAAGGGCTTGAGCCGCTCAAACGGGCGCTGATCATCGCCGCCGAGCTTCCGGCGCCCTCACGACAGTTCTCGATCCCCGAGCCGGCGCAGGAGGCCCTCGCCCCGCTCGAGGCCTGTCTGGTAGCCGACGGGCTATCAGCGCACGCGGCCCGCATGGAAGCGTTGCGACTGCTGGGCATGCAACGGGTCGGTCCGCATCTCGATCGCGTACCGGGTCTCGCGGAAGCCATCACGGCCGCCTCGGACGAACTGCGCAGCGTGGGGTTCGTCCCCACACGCCTGGAATCGGAAGTACGGTACGCCTGGATTGCGCAGGTCATCGAGCGCACCGTCACCCGGTCCCGTCCGGCTGGCTACAACGTGAGCGACCGCCTTGACCGGTTTGCGCTGCATCGCGTCTGGGGGCCGCTCATCTTCCTCGTGCTCATGATGGTCGTCTTTCAGGCGGTCTTTTCGTGGGCTACGCCCCTCATGGACGGCATCGAAGCCCTCATTGCAGCGGCCGGCCGTGCCGTGGGCTCTGTCCTGCCCGAAGGCGACCTGCGTTCGCTGATCGTGGATGGTGTCTTCGCCGGTGTCGGCTCCGTGCTCGTGTTCCTGCCACAGATCGCGATTCTGTTTGCGTTCATCGGCCTGCTCGAACACTCCGGGTACATGGCGCGCGCCGCATTCCTGATGGATCGCATCATGCGCCGGGTCGGACTGCACGGCAAAAGCTTCATTCCGATGCTCTCCGGTTACGCCTGCGCAGTGCCCGGCATCATGGCCACGCGTACGATCGAAGATCCCAAAGATCGTCTGGCCACGATCATGGTCGTGCCACTCATGAGCTGTTCGGCCCGACTGCCGGTGTACACGCTGCTGATTGGCGCATTCGTACCGGCGACGTCGATCTTCCCTGGCCTCACGCTGCAGGGTGCCACGATGCTGCTCATGTATCTGCTCGGCACCGTCGTCGCCCTCGCTGTAGCCGCGATCTTCAAGCGCACGCTGCTGAAAGGCCCGGTGCGCCCCATGATCCTCGAGCTGCCGCCGTATCGCTTTCCGAGCCTCAAGTCGCTCGGCGTATCGGTGGTTCAGCGCTGTCAGTTGTTCCTGCAGCGCGCCGGCACGGTGATTCTGGCGCTTTCAATCGTGCTCTGGGCCATGGCAACGTATCCCAAAGCCGCCGTCGATGCCTCCCTGCCGATGGAAGCCCAGCAGGAGCAGCAGCTCGAGCATTCCGTGCTGGGCCGCATCGGGCACGGCATTGAACCGTTGGTGCGCCCGTTGGGGTATGACTGGAAGATCGGCGTCTCGATTGCCGCCAGCTTCGCGGCGCGCGAAGTGTTCGTGTCGACCATGGGCACGATCTACGGCGTCGGCACCGAGAGCGAGCAGGCGCTCACCGAGCGGTTGCGGTCCGAGCGGAACGCGGTCACCGGCGCGCGGGCCTACACGCCGCTGATCGCCATCGGTCTGATGGTGTTCTACGTATTCGCGCTCATGTGCATCAGCACGATCGCGGTCACGGTGCGCGAAGCGGGCGGCGGACGCATTGGCTGGCAGTGGGCCGGGCTGCAGTTCGCGTACATGCTGGCGTTGGCGTGGGGCTCTGCGTGGCTGGTCTACGTAGGCGGTACCGCGCTTGGCTTCGGAGGCTAACGATGGATATGCGAGCACACGCGCAATTGATCGTCGTCGGGCTGATCGTGGCCAGCGCCATGTTCTTCGTCGCGCGGCGCGCGTGGCGGTCGATCGCCGCGGCGCGCAAGCCGAAAAGCGGCTGCGGCTCCGACTGCGGTTGTCACTGAACCGCGCGTCGAAAAACGGCTAGCGCAGTTCGGCCGCGATACCGGTCCAGGCGTCATCCGCCGCCGCGAACACCCCGCGCACGGTCTCCACCCAGTGCCGCCAGTCGGCGATGCGCGTGTCGAGTGCGCCACCGCGTACGGCATCACCGGCCAGTCCCATGCTCTCGATGGCCGTGAACACGGGCGCCGCTTCCTCCTCGAGCGCCGCTTCCACAGCGCGCTGCTCGGCGGGATCACCGGGCGCCTTGGTAGCCGCCATCTCGGCGATGGCCCGCTCGATGTCCTTCGTGAGCGTGGCCGCGTCGAGCAGCATGACCTGACGCGCGGGATCGCTCACCCCTTCCACCGTGCGACGCGCGGCCAGCAGCGGCGCGAACCAGCGATCGTGCGCCGCGACCGGCATGCCGCGCGACGAGCCGAGGGACTTGAGGCCGCGCGTGAGTTCCGGCATCACACAGGCGCGATCGAGCAGTTGCAGCCCGAGGACCCGGAGCTGGTCGTCGCCACTGAGCTCGAGCACGTCGTTGCTCACCAGGTACACCGTGAGCGACGACCCACCGCCGGCGATGCCCTCGATGCCGCTCAGCAACAGGCGCCACGGTGTGGCGTCCTGCCAGGCCAGTACCAGCGAGTCCTGATCGAGGGTGACGCTGGCCGACGCATCGATCTCGCGCCCACGCACGATACCGACGACGTGCGCCAGCGCCGCGATCACGGACGTCATCAGGCGAGGATCGCCGACACGACGGCATCGGTATCCGCGAGGTTGGCGAACACGGCGGCGGGGCTATGCGCCGCCAGATCGTCGGTGCTGTACCGGCCGGTCGCGACGCCAATGGCGCGCACACCGAGCGAACGCCCGCAGTGGATATCGGCTGGCGTGTCGCCGATGATCACGATGCGATCACCCGCGATGTCGAGACCGAGCTGTTCGCGGGCGCGACGCTGCGCGAACGCCGGCAACTCTGGACGGTCTTCGTGATCGCACCCGAACGCGTTGGCGCGAAACTGTGCGAAATCGACCTGCACCGCATTGAGCTTGGCGCGGGCGCCACGCTCGATATTACCGGTGAGCAAGCCCAGCGTGACATCGTGGTTACCGCGCAGTGCGTCGAGCAGCGGCGGAATGCCATCGCACAAGCGGGCTGGCGTCGCGCCTTCACGCGTGAGCTCTGCACCGAGTCCGTGCACGTATTCGTTGAGCAGGTCGTCGAGCCGACTGGAGATCGTGGCATCGGTAAAGCCCGCGTCGCGCATCTGTTCGCGCGCAATCTGACGGTCGGTCTTGCCGTCGTAGCGGTACTGGGTGTCACCGGTGGTGCCGAACACGCGCAGCAGGGCGTTTTCCATAGCGCGACGGCCGGCGCCGTCGGACCAGAGGAGGGTACCATCGATATCAAACAGAACGAGCTTCACGATGTTTGGACTGAGGATGAAACGGCAGCAGCACGCGCCACCATCGGTCTCGCATGAGCCGTGCGCGACAGCAGCAGCCCCGCCATGACCAGCGCGGCGCCCAGCAACTGCCACACGGTCGGCTGCTCGCCGAGCATGAACCAGGCGAAGGCAATCGCGACGATCGGCTGCAGGTTGCCATACATGGCGGTGCGCGTGGCACCAAGCACGCGGACCCCGCGATAAAAGAGCAGATATGCCACTACCAGGGCCCCGATGCCCGAGTAGGTCACGGCGCCCCACTCCGTCAGCGAGACGGCACCCCAATCGAGCCTGATGAGATCGGGCAGCGCGATGGACACCAGCACCAACGCCCCGCTGGCCATGGTGATCGCCGAGAGGTGGAGCGGATGGGCGGTCTTGGTATACGGCTGCAGCAGCACGCTGAAGGTGGCCCACGCGATGCTGCCCATGGCGATCAACCCGGCGCCGAGCATCACATCATGCCCGCCTTCGAAGCCCTTCGCACTGCCCACGACACAGGCCACGCCCAACAGCTGCAGCCCGATCCCGCCCCATCCGCGCATCGGCAAATGCTCACGTCCCAGCAGCCGCGAAATGATCGCGATCCACGCCGGTGCGGCCGCCACCACGAGCGCCGCGACACCGGCACGGGTGCGCGACATCCCGAAGATAAAAAACAGCTGATACAACCCGTTCCCGACGAGGCCAAGCAACGCCAGCGTGATCATGTCACGCCGAGGCGGAAGCTTGGTGTCACGCACGCACGCCGCAATCGCTAACAGCACGATCGCCGCCATCGTGACCCGCAGCCCGTTGAAGGTGAGCGGCGCGAGCGTGCGCAGACCCGCCTTCACCACGCTGTAGTTGATACCCCAGATGAGCGCCATGAAGACGAGCCCGAGATCGGTCGTCCCGAAGCCCGGACGGGGCGCAGCCGCTGGAGTCTGAGGCGAAGTCATGATGCGTGCAATCTAGGCACCTCGGGCGCAGCAGGTGGAATCCCCGCCGCCCTGCCGGTAGCTTCCCCACATGCATGTCTCCTTTGCGCTCTTTGCCGACGCGGCGAATATCTCCCAGGAAGGGAAGCTGAACATCCTGGGCGTGTTCGATGCCGTCCACGTGGGTCAGCTCCCTGCCCTGCACCCGCGCGCCACCTTCGTGGTGCGTATCAAGGCCCTCCCCGGCGATGCCGGCGATCACGCGATGACACTCCGCTGGGTCAACCCGCGCGGCACCGAACTGTGGGTGTCGAACGCCGAACTCTCCATCGCCCCGCCACCGCCCGGCACCACGGAACTGGACATGCCGGTGATCGTGCAGCTCGACCTGCCGCTCGATGTCACAGGCGATTACCGCATGATCGTGGAACTTCGCGACGAAAAGCGCGGCGAAGCGATGCTACACGTAAAAGGACAGCCGATGGTGCCGGGCGCTGCGGCAGGCATGGTGTCTTAGAACGGATGAACGGCGCGAAGAGTGAACGACGCGAACAGTGAAGGACGCTGAGAAGCAGGGGCGCTAAGAGTGAACGGCGAAACAGCTAAGGGCGCGGTGCTGAGTACTGCGTCGCGGTTCATTCTTCGCGCTTTTCAGCTTCGCGCCGTTTATTGTTGTCGCCGTTCACTCTTCGCGCCGTTCGCAGTTCAAACAGCCCGCCGTATCCCCACGCCTTGTGCCTTCATCTTCGCCGAGAGCTCTGTCTCCGCGTAGATGCCGCCGCGCCCGAGGGAGCTGTGAATCATGCCGCCGTGTCCTGTGGCGATACCGACGTGCGTGATGCGCCGATCGTCGCGATCGGAAAAGAACAGGAGATCGCCCGGGGCGTGATCGGCGGTTACGTCGTCCGAAACCCGCACCGCGTCGTCCGCCTGTTGCCACGCGTCTCTTCGCAGTGGCACACCGTGCAGCGCAAAGATCCGCTGCACGAAGCCGGAGCAGTCTACGCCCCATGGCGTCACGCCTCCCCACAGGTAGCTGGCGCCGGTGAACAAGGTGAGCGCGCTCCGCACGATCGCGTTGCGGTCGCGTGGGAATTGTGCAGCACGGGTGGCGGGATCGATGGCCACGCCTTCAACCACCTCGAGCCCTGACGCCACGCGCGCACCGAGCGGGAGGGCCCGGCGCTGTCCCTCGGCGTCGCGCGTCACGCAGCCCAGCGAGATGCGCCACGTGGCTTCGGTGCCGGTGAACGGCATGACATAGCCCACGTGCGTCCATCCGTCGTAGTCGTCGGCGCCGCGCACGTGCAGCCAGTCGCCGCGGCCGTCCACCAGCTGCAGCACGTCACCCGCCAGCAACTGCGAGATAAGCGGCGCGGAGATTCGCGCATCGCCGAGGAGTGGCGCGATGGCCGATCGGACCGTGAATCGGTCGGCGGTGGAGAGCGTCAGTGCAGTGCCCATCGGAAGACTCTCAACAGAGGGGATTTCGCGCGTCACAACGACCGCGTCACAACGACCGCGTCGCCAGGCCGAGGGGCTCCTCAAGGGACATGACGGAAAGCTAACGCGACTCGCGGATCAGCTGGG
>CAITQY010000770.1 GCA_903894655.1 uncultured Gemmatimonadota bacterium | reverse complement strand
GGCGCGCGCCATCGCGACGGCCTGCGCCCGCGCTGGTGTCACGATCGTCAGCGGCTTGGCGCGTGGGATCGACGGCGCGGCACACGAGGCGGCGTTGGCCGCGGGCGGACGTACGGTCGCCGTCCTTGGGACGGGCCTCGACGTGCACTACCCGCGCTCGCATCGCACCCTGCAGGAGCGTATCGCGCGCGACGGGCTGCTGCTGACGGAGCAGATACCGGGTGATACGGGGCACGGTGGGACATTCCCCCGTCGCAATCGCATCATCGCGGCATTGGCCGACCTCACCATCGTCGTTGAAGCCGGAAAGGGAAGCGGTGCCCTGATCACCGCGGATCACGCGCTCGAACTGAACCGCACCGTGGCGTGCGTGCCGAATGCCATCGACCAGGCCTCGTCGCTGGGCAGCAACGCGCTGCTCAAGATGCACGCCGAGCCTATCCTCGCGGTCGATGATGTGTTGGCATTGCTGCGCATCGATCGGTCAGTGTCCACGCATGTCGCCCTCGATGGCGATGCCGCGCGGTGCTGGGATGCCCTGCAGCAGGGAGCCCGTGATCTCGAGCAGGTCGCGGCCGTTGCCCGCCTGCGTCCACGGGAAGCGGCGGCCGTCTTGAGCGCGCTCGAAATCGACGGGCTCGTGCACTTCGGCCCATCCGGGCGGGTGTATCCGTCGGTCAGCGCCTCGTGAACGTTCCGGCAGCCACGCCCGTGGGCTATCGGCACTTGTATCTGCATGTGCCGTTTTGTGCGCGCCGCTGCAGCTACTGCGATTTTGCGATCGCCGTCCGTAAGCACGTGCCATGGCGCGCCTTTGCCGATTCGGTAGACGCCGAGCTTCGCCTCCGCGGTGCGGCGCAGTCCTGCGACGTGCTGACAACCCTTTATCTCGGCGGCGGCACGCCCTCGCGCTTGGGTGCGGAAGGGATCGAGCGACTCTTCGCGACGTTGCATCAGCACATTCGCTTGGACGCCCAGGCCGAAGTGACACTTGAGGCAAACCCGGAAGACGTCTCGGCCGCGGCGGTCGCGGCGTGGCGTCGGGCGGGTGTGAATCGGGTCAGCCTCGGCGTACAGAGCTTCAACGACCGGGTGCTGTCGTGGATGCATCGTGTGCACGACGCTGGCGCCGCCCTGAGAGCGGTCGAGACGCTGCGTGCCGGAGGGATCGACGCGCTGTCGCTCGACCTCATTTTCGCCGCGCCGGATATGCTGGAGCGCGATTGGAGCGACGACATCACGCGACTACTTGCACTCGCCCCCGACCACATCTCGCTGTACGGACTCACGATCGAGCCGCACACGCCGCTGGGGCGATGGCGCGCGCGTGGGGAGGTCGAGGAGGCGCCGGAAGAGGTGTACGAGAATCAGTTCCTCGAATCGAACGAGCGATTGCGAGCCGCCGGCTTCGAGCACTATGAGGTGTCGAATTTCGAGCGACCGGTTCGGCGCGCACGGCACAATAGCGCGTACTGGCAGAACGTGCCCTATCTGGGAATTGGCCCGTCGGCGCACGGGTTTGACGGATCGGAGCGGCGTTGGAATCAGGCGGCGCTGGCGTCGTGGGAATCGGCGTTGTCTGCTGGGGTTGACCCCGTAGAAGGCGCGGAAACGCTCACCAGCCAGAACCGTGAGGCCGAGATGGTGTACCTTGGGTTGCGCACGATCGACGGGCTGGAGCTTCGGGAGGGTGAGGAAGCCCGCGTCGCCACGTGGCGTCGGCAGGGGTGGATTGAGTCTGTTGATGAGACCGCCGGATCACGTATCCGGTGCACCGCCTCCGGGTGGCTTCGGCTCGATGCCTTGGCCGCCGACTTGACAGCACTTCGAAGTCGTTCGTAGCGTTACACTTATGGCTATTAGCGGGGAGCTCTCCGAGCGGGAGCGGCAGGTACTGGAAGCGGTAATCCACAGCTACGTGGCAACGGCCGAGCCCGCGGGGTCGCGCACGTTGTCGCGTCGCTTTGGCTTGGGCATTTCGCCCGCGACCATCCGGAACACGATGAGCGATCTGGAAGAGAAGGGCTTTCTCTTCCATCCGCACACGTCGGCTGGACGCATCCCCACGGACATAGCGTATCGGGTGTACGTCGACTCGCTCACGCGAGTGGAGACGATCACGGGCGATGCGCAGCGACGGTTGCACGCCGATATCTCAAATGGAGGATCGGCCATCGAGGCGATCCTCCGCCGGGCGGCACAGTCGCTGGGCATCCTGACGCAGGAGCTCGGGGTTGCGCTCGGGCCGCGCTTCGAACGGGCAACGCTGCGTCAGATCGAGCTGGTTCGTATCTCGTCGGAGCGCCTGCTGATGGTGCTCACGCTGCACGGTGGAGCGGTGCGTACGGTGTTCGTCGAAGTGCCCGGCGTGATTGCCGACGAGGCGCTCCTCGAAGTCACGATCGTCCTGAATGAGCGGCTCGCTGGTCTCACGCTCGAGCAGGTGCGTACCACGCTCGCCTCCCGGTTGCGTGACATTCAGCTGAGGCCGGAAACCGCCGAGCTGCTGCACATTTTTGTGCAGGAGGGCGAGCAGGTCTTCGGGCGTGTGGCGGATCCGCTCGAGACGGTCGTGCTGGGTCAGCCGTCGCTGCTGGCGGATCAGCCCGAGTTCGCCAGTGGCGAGCGGCTACGGCAGTTGATCGAGCTCACGGAAACTCGGCAGCAGGTTGCCTCGTTGCTTGAAGCGAAGCCAGGTGCGAATGGGATTTCGATCACCATTGGTAACGAGCACGGCGACCCGCGGCTTGAACCGTTCACCGTGGTCACCGCCGAATATCAGGCGGGGTCGCTCAGTGGCGTCATCGGCGTGATCGGTCCCACGCGGATGCCGTACGACAAAGTGATCGCGCTGGTCGGTCACACGTCCCGTCTCGTGTCCGATTTGCTCTGCTGACCGTCCTCCCCTCGCATCGGGCGGGCAGGCCGGTCGATATTTCGCCGTCGGTATTTCAGTCCGACTTTGACTTCACCGACGGGCCGCCGGTTTCCGGCACCCGTTGTTCGTTTGCGCCACTCACTGGCGGCGCGTTCTTCCGGGTTTCGACATGGCCGATTTCTACGCGGTACTTGGTGTGCCGCGCGATGCACCTGACGACGACATCAAGAAGGCGTATCGTCGCCTGGCGATGCAGTGGCACCCTGACCGCAATGCGGGCGCGAAGGAGGCCGAGGAGAAGTTCAAGACGATCACGGAAGCGTATGACGTGCTCCGTGATCCGCAGAAGCGCGCCGCCTTCGATCGGTACGGCGAGGCCGGCCTTCGTGGTGCCCAGCAGCCGCAGTATGAGCACGTCGATCTGTCGGAGGCGTTGAACATCTTCATGCGCGACTTCGGCGGCTTCGGCGACTTGTTCGGGGGGCAGGGCGGCGGCCGTCGGAACAGCGCGCGCACGGGCGGCGATGTGAAGCTGCCGCTGCCGCTCACGCTCACCGAGGTTGCGACCGGCGTCGAGAAGTCGGTCGTGCTCAAGGTGCTTGAGGCGTGCGACAAGTGCGAAGGGTCGGGCGCCGAGCCGGGCACGAAGCCGCAAACGTGCAACACGTGCGGCGGCGCCGGAGAAGTGCGCCGTGCGCAGCGTTCCTTCTTCGGTCAGTTCGTCTCGGTCGCCCCCTGTCCGACGTGTGCCGGTGAAGGCGCGGTGGTGGCGTCGCCGTGTAAGAAGTGCCGCGGCGAAGGACGCGCGCGGGCTGAGCGCACGCTCAAGATTCAGGTGCCGGGCGGCGTCGCGACCGGACAGTATATGACGCTCCGTGGAGCGGGCAATGTCGGGCCGCGCGGCGGTACGAAGGGCGATGTGCTCGTGGTGTTCGAGGTGGAAGACGACGCGCGTTTTGATCGCGATGGCGAGGATCTGTTCTGCGAAGCACTGGTCACGTATTCACAGCTTGTGTTTGGCGCCGATATTCGCGTGCCCGGACTAACCGGTGATCTCTCGTTGCGGGTACCCACGGGCACCCAGAGTGGCACCGTATTTCATCTGCGCGGCCGCGGATTACCGCGGGTGAACGCATCCGGCACCGGCGACCTGCACGTGAACGTGCAGGTCTGGACGCCGCAGGATGTCGAGGGTGAAGAGAAGGCGGTGATCGAGCGGCTCGGAGCGCTGCAAGGGAAGGCACCGGCGCAGCGAGAGAAGGGATTCTGGTCGAAAATGAAGGAGGCCCTCGGTGCATGACGCCTCGCTGCGTTGGGTCAGTGTGCGGGTCAGTCCGGGCGTCGACGAGGGCAGTCGCGACGCGTGTATGGCCGCCTTGTTCGGGGTTGGCGCGCAGGGCGTCCATGAAGACGGCGCCGCACTGGTAACGCACTTCCCGCCGTCGACCGATCTCGAAGCGGTACATCTCGCGCTTACCGAGGCCGACGAGGGCGTGACCATCGAGACGGCGCCGGTGCCCGATATTGATTGGAGCGAGGCGTGGAAGTCGCGCATCAATGCGCACGATCTCGGTTCGCTAACCGTCGCGCCACCTTGGCTGGCCGAAGGCCGTGATCCGGCGCGCACGATCGTCATCGAGCCGGGGATGGCGTTCGGGACGGGCGAGCACGCCACGACGCGCGGCGTGGTGCGCCTGCTTCCCACCGTCTTGCGTGATGGCGACATCGTCGCTGACCTTGGGGCCGGCAGCGCCATCTTGGCGATCGCGGCGGCCAAGCTCGGAGCGGCGCGCGTATATGCCGTCGAGCTGGATGGCGAAGCGATACCTGACGCCGAGCAGAATGTGCTGCGCAACGGCGTCGCCGATCTCGTGCATGTCTTCGAGGCGGACGCCGGTGCGTTGCTGCCACTCCTGGCGCCGGTTCGCGTCGTCCTGGCGAACATTATTTCATCCGTGCTGATTGAGTTGTTGCCGATCATCGCCGCCTCGCTGACGGCCGACGGGAGCGCCATCCTGAGCGGGATTCTGCAGGAGGAGCGCGAGGAGATGCTCGCCGTCCTGGCGGCCACCGGCTGGCGTGTGCTCGATGAGGATGCGGAGGACATCTGGTGGTCGGTCTCGATCGCGAGGGTATAGCTGCCGGGCGCCCGAATTTCGTCACGACCGAATCGTTTGCGGTCGGGGCGACGTGCGTACTCGACGAACAGGCGGCCCGGCACATGCGTGTGCTTCGGCTCGAGACCGGTGCCGTCGTCGGCGTGCGAGACGGGCGGGGACAGGTGGGAGCCGGGCAGCTCGTGCGCCTCACGAAAACGCAGGCCTATATCGAAATCAGCGACGTCGCCGTGATTGCGCCCCTTCCCGAGGTGCATCTGCTCGTGCCCGTGGCCGATCGCGACCGGATGTTATGGCTGGCAGAGAAAGCCTGTGAGCTGGGCTGTACGAGCTGGCGCCCGGTGCTCTGGCGACGATCCCGGAGCGTATCGCCGCGTGGCGAAGGGGTGGCCTTTCAGCAGAAAGTGATGGCGCGGATGACGAGTGCGCTGGCGCAGTCCGAAGGGGCGTGGCTCCCCCAGCCTTTCCCCGAGGCGACGCTGGAGCGCGCGTTGCTGGCCGCGCCGCCTGGTGACCGTCGGGTGCTCGACCCGGCAGGGGCACCGATGGTTGGTCCGTCCGCGGCGCCGCTTCGGGAACCGAGCGTGTTGGCCATCGGCCCAGAGGGGGGGATCGAGGCG
>CAITQY010000769.1 GCA_903894655.1 uncultured Gemmatimonadota bacterium | reverse complement strand
GGAAGTCCTCGGGCGAATAGCGCGGAGACACCCCGCCCCAGTGCATCGCCAGCCCGCCCACGTTCATGCTCGGTGAGAAGCCCCACGTGGTGCCCGTGGCGTTCTGGTCGTCGAGGTGATCCTGCTTCCATGGGCTCTCACCGTACGCACGCCAGCGCTCGCGGGCGAGCACGCGCTCGGTGAACGGTGTGGTCGGTTTGCCTGCTTCGACGACCAGAATCGATTTGGTCGTCTTCTCGGCCAGCGACGCCGCCATCAGTGCGGCCGTAATGCCACTGCCTACGATGACGATGTCGGCACTGTGCGTGATCATGCCTTGGGCTCCGTGGTAATAACAGGCAACGGCTTGCGCGTAGCGTCGCCGAGCGTGCGGCACACGCCGGGGGAGACGCGCGCGCCGAGGGCGGCATCCCACGCATCGGGTCCTGACGACCAGTGCGCCAGCAACGCGATCGCCACATGATTGGCATCGAGCGGCGTCGGCAGGCGGTCGCCACGCTGGTCACGCAAAACGGCGCCGAGCAACTCCTGTCGCTGCGCGACGGACATGGCGGCGAATCCCGTCGCGCCGTGCTTGTGAGCGAGGAGCTCGAGCGCCGTGAGTTGGGCGCGCCACGCCGGCGACGGATCGGCCGGCAGATAGCGGATGTCGGCATAGCCGTAACCGTGCATCTCTTCGGCCACGGGCTCGTATCCGTCGGCCCACGTCACGAACCCATTGGTTGCGGTGCGAATGCCGGGCTCGCCGAGCGAGGCCGGCAACACGGCCGTCGCTACGGCATCGAGCAACCCGCGGTCGAAGCCACGCACGCGCTCGGCGCCATTGTCCTGGCCGGTCGCGTTGCTGGCGGTGGGGTCTTTGACCGCGCAGCCGGTGGCGGCGGTGCCGACGGCGGCCACACCGGCGGTGAGTGCACCGGCGGTTTTGAGAAAGCTACGACGTGACGTCACTGGCGGGCTCCGGTTTGGCGAACGCTGGCCACGCGTGCACCGTCGTTTCGATACACGCGGCCGCCCTTCATCACGAACGACACGTGTTGTGAGGCTTCGATCTGCGCGACGGGGTCGCCGTCGGTGGCGATCAGATCGGCGGCGTAGCCCACCGCGATGCGGCCGATTTCTTTCTCGAGGCCAAGCGACTCCGCAGCACGGCTGGTCGCGCTGATGATCGCGTCCATGGCAGGCTGACCACCACGACGCACGCGACACACTAATTCTTCGGCGTTGCGTCCATGCGCACCGGCCACGGCGTCGGTACCGAACACGAGCTTGAGCGTGGGGAGCTTCGCGGCGAGCCCGATGCCCTTCTCGGCCAAGGGAATCGCCTGCTCCATCGACGCAAAGCCGACCGCGTTATAGTTGCCGATGCCATCGAACCAGGGCTTGTTGTCGAGGTAGTTGTGAAACACGAGCCCGCACTGCGGATCGAAGAACGTGCCGCGCTGAACAAGCAGCGCGCGTGTGGCATCGTCGGCGAACACGCCGTGCTCCACCTGCGTGCAGCCGGCGCGCGCGGCGCGCTGCACCGCTTCCGCTGAATGCGCATGCACCACCGAGCGTAGTCCCTGCGCCTTGGACTCGCCGCAGGCGGCGTCGAGCTGCTCCGGTGTCATGGTGGCCTCGCCGCCATCGCGGATTGACTTGGAGGCGAAGATCTTGATCACGTCGGCGCCGCGGGCCTTGAATCGACGCACCGAGGCGCGCAACGAATCGGGTGACCCACCCCCGGTACGCTCATTCAGCGAGCCGAGTGACGTGATGACGCGCGGGCCGGGGATGCGCCCCGCCTTGATCGCATCGCGCAGCACGGCGTTATCGGCCTCGCCGATGCTCTGCACCGTGGTAAAACCAGCCCGCAGGGTAGCCCAGGCATTACCGGCGCGCTGCAGGGTGCTCACCTCGGGGGTGTCGCCATCGCGATCCTCGTGCAGCCGCTGCTTGTCGGTGATGTACCAGCCCAGATGGACGTGGGTGTCGATGAGTCCGGGCAGCAGCGTGCGGGTACCCAGATCGACGCCGCCCGCGGGCAGCGGACCAGCCGACGCGCGCATGACGGTGATCCGGCCACCCTGCACGGTCACGTCCTGGTTGCGCAGGGTGCGTCCGGTCCCGTCAATGACCCGCGCGGCACGCAGCACGACGGATTCGGTCGTCTGGGCCGAGAGGGTGGTGGCCGCCAGGGTGCACAGCGCCGCGAGGGCGTGGCGGGACAAAACACGTGGGACAGTCATCGGAGGCCGGGGCAGAGGGAATACCTCCTTCAAAAGAGGGCCGGGCGCGCTGCACGGCAAGGCCCCATATTGCTGCGAAACGGGGACGCCGTCCGGTGTCCGTCCGATATGATCTCGTACGCGAGGGTTGGTCAATGCAGCGCACAGCACAGGCCGAGTGGAAGGGCACCGGCAAGGAAGGCAGCGGCACACTCACGACGCCAAGTGGCGCGCTCAACGCGCAGCCGTATTCGTTCCAGCTCCGGTTCGTGGATGAAGACGGGCGCAACGGCACGAACCCCGAGGAACTCATCGCCGCGGCGCACGCGGGCTGTTTCTCGATGGCGCTGTCGTTCCAGTTGGCTAATGCCGGCTTCACCGCCGACGCGATCAACACGACCGCGGTGCTGACCATGGAGCCGGTGGACGGCGCCCAGACGATCACCAAGATCGTGTTGCAGCTGTCGGCCACGATTCCCGGCATCAGCGATGAGCAGTTCCAGACGCTGGCCGGGAACGCCAAGGCGGGCTGCCCGGTGTCCCGCCTGCTGAAGACCGAGATCAGCCTGGAAGCCACGCTGGCCTGAGTCGTTTCGCGTCGTTTCGCGTCGTTTCGCGACACACCACGAGGACGGCGCTGGTTGCCGTCCTCGTGGTGTGTGTGGTATATTCATACGTGCGTATACGTGAATTTATCGAGCGAGGGACTGATGGCTCAGAAGATGATGCGTCCGGAGTTGCTCGACCTAGTGGCCGACCGATTCAAAGCGCTGAGTGACCGGGCGCGGCTCAGTCTTTTGCAGGAGCTGCGGGGCGGCTCGTGTACGGTCAACGAGCTGGTGGAAGCCACTGGCATGGGTCAGGCCAATGTCTCGCGGCATCTGGCTATTTTGTTCAATCACGGATTGGTGAGCCGCGAGCGCGACGGCGTGTACGTACGCTACGAACTGGCGGATGCCGATGTGCTCAAGCTGTGCGAATTGGTGTGCGGACGATTGGAAAACGAGCTGGCCGAACGAAAGAAAGTGATCAGCGGGCGCTGATCACCATCTGTTCCAACTGGCCCATCGGCACGGCGCCGACCTGACGCGCCACTTCCTTGCCGTCCTTCAGGAGCGCGATCGTGGGAATGCTCCGGATCGCGAATCGCGATGCGACACCGGGATTGCGATCGGTGTCAACCTTCGCCACGAGCGCCTGCCCGCGCTGCAGCTTCGCGAACTGCGCGAACACCGGCGCCATCATTTTGCAGGGGCCACACCAGTCGGCGTAGAAGTCGACCATCACCGGTACGGCGCTGTTGCCGACTACGGTGTCGAAGTTGGCGTCGGTGAGCACCACCGGTGCGTCAAGCACCAGTGGCACCCGGCAGGTCCCGCACTTCGGCTGAGCCTCGGCGCGTGAGAGATCCACCCGATTGAGTTTGCCGCAGGCGGTGCAGGGAAGCACCGCCTTGCGCACGTTGGTTGTCGTCATGACTGCGATCCCGTGAGGGTCAGGAACGGTTCAGGAGCTGCGGTTCAGGAACTGCGCTTGGGCGTGCATCCGAACATACCCGCCTTACCCAGCATGAGTTCAAGGGGGCAGAAGTTCGTGATGCTCGACTGGAACAGGTTGAACCCCACGAAAGCCGTGAAGAACAGGAAGCCGGGGTGTACGAAGTAGCCGAGCGCGACGGACAGCATCACGAAGATGCCGGCGATGCGACGGATGATCGAGTCGTTACACATGAGTATTGCTCCGGTTGAGTTGCCAGTAGAGAAGAGGAACCACCACCATCGTGAGCAGCGTGGCCACGATCGCCCCGCTCATGAGCGCGACGGCCAGCCCCTGGAAGATCGGGTCGAGCACCATTACTAAACCGCCCACCACCACCGCGGCGGCGGTGAGCGCGATCGGACGGAACCGCACCGCGCCGGCTTCGAGCACCGCTTCGGTCAGTGACCGCCCACGGGCTTCTTCGAGCTGGATGAAGTCCACCAGCAGGATCGAGTTGCGCACGATGATGCCGGCCAGCGCGATCATGCCGATCATGCTGGTCGCGGTGAAGAACGCGCCGCTGATCGCATGCCCCGGCAGGATGCCAATGAGCGTGAGCGGAATCGGCGCCATGATTACCAGCGGAATCGTGAAGCTCTGGAACCACCCCACGACTAGCACGTAGATGAGCAGCAGCACGATCGCGAAGGCGAGACCGAGATCGCGGAACACTTCGATGGTTACCTGCCACTCACCGTCCCACTTGATCGCCGTCTCGCTCACCGTCTCGGGCGGTACCGCGTTATAGCGCGTAATTGCGGCGCCGTTCACGCGGATCGCATCGAGCTGACGGTTCATGTCGAGAATCGCGTACACCGGACTCTCGATTTCACGCGCCACGTCGCCGGTCACGTAGATTGCCGGCCGCAAGTCCTTCCGAATGCGTGCGCCTTCCCGCGTGCCGTTCACGACCGTGACGAACCGGGCCAGCGGTTGCGGTCCCTGCATCGTGGCGATGGGCAGCGACAACAGCGCTTCCACACTGCTGCGCTGGTCCAGCGGCAAGCGTGGCACGATCGCGATGCCTTCGCGTGCCGTCGGCGAACTCGCGATACCGGCGGACGCGCCGGACAGGGCGAGGTACAACGTCTGCGTGATCTGCTCCACACTCGCGCCCGATTCGGCCGCTCGTACGCGGTCCACGCGGAAGGTGCGCTTGGCCTGCGGTGCTTCCACGGTCCAGTCCACGTCCACCACGCCGGGCGTCTTCTCGAACACCTCCTTCACCGCACGCGCCGCCGCCAGTCGCGTCGAATCGTCACCGGCATACACCTCCGCCACCAGCGTAGAGAGCACCGGCGGGCCCGGCGGAATCTCGGCTACCTTGGCTGACGCCTGATACAGTCGCGCGATGCTGTCGACGCCAGGACGTACCGCCACCGCGATCGCGTGGCTCTGCCGATCGCGCTCGCCCTTGGGCAGCAGGTTCACCTGCACATCGGCCACATTCGCGCCGCTGCGCATGAAGTAATGGCGCACCAGGCCGTTGAAGTTGAACGGCGCCGACGTGCCGGCGTACACCTGCGTGCTCACCACTTCGGGCACCGTGCTCAGATACGCCGCGATACGTGACGCCGCTTGGTTGGACGTTTCGAGCGTGGTGCCTTCGGGCAAGTCGAGCACGACCTGGAATTCACTTTTGTTGTCGAACGGCAGCATCTTCACCTGCACGGCCTTGAAGCCCACCAGGCTCACACTCACCAGCAGCAGCGCGATGATGCCCGCGTAGAAGGCGCGACGGCGGCCCTGCTGTTCCATCAGCGGCACCATGATCATGCGATAGATCCGGTCCACCTGACCGCCTTCTTCGGGAGGGTGCTCCGGGCTCGCATGGCCCGCCGGCACCAATGCTGGCTTCACATGTCCCTTCAGCAGTCGATAGGCGAGATACGGCGTGACGATGAAGGCCACGGCGAGCGAGGCCACCATGGCCACCGACGCGCCGATCGGAATCGGCCGCATGTAGGGGCCCATCATGCCGCTCACGAACGCCATCGGCAGGATGGCCGCAATCACCGTGAACGTCGCCAGGATCGTCGGGTTGCCGACTTCATCCACGGCGTCGATCGCGGCCGTCTCCGCGTCACGATCGCCCATCGCCAAGTGACGATAGATATTCTCCACCACCACGATCGCGTCGTCCACCAGGATGCCGATCGAGAAGATCAGCGCGAACAATGTGATGCGGTTCAGCGTGTAGCCAAGCGCGTAGTACACGAACAGCGTCAGGGCGAGCGTGACGGGCACGGCCACCAGCACCACCAGCGCTTCGCGCCAGCCCAGGAACAGCCAGATCAGGGCGGTCACGCTGAGCGTGGCGATGATGAGGTGCAGGATGAGTTCCTGCGCCTTCTCGCCGGCCGTCTCGCCGTAGTCGCGCGTCACCGACAGCTTGACACGGCTGGGAATGAGGCGGCCCTTGGCCTGATCCACCCGCTGCATCACGGCATGCGTGACCTCAGTGGCGTTGGCGCCCTTCCGCTTGGCCACGGCAATGGTGACGGCCGCTTCCGATGGGCCGCGGCCGTCGCGATGCGACACGTAGCTCGTGTGCTCGCCGAAGTCCTCACGCACGTCGGCGACGTTGCGGAGGTACACCGCGCGGCCACTCCGCGCCGACACGACCACGCTGCCGACATCGAGCGACGTGGCCAGAGGGGCACCCACATCGATACGCAGCACGCTGTCGCGCACCGTGATCTCGCCGGCGGCTAGGCGCGCGTTGGCGCCGCGCAAGGCCATCATCACGTCGCCCGGCGTCACGCCGCTCGCCGCGAGGCGCGTGGGATCGACGGCCACGCGGATCTGCTTCGGCGCGCCGCCCGTCACGAATGTTTCGGCCACCTCGGGGACGGTACGGATTTCGTCTTCGAGATGCGCCGCGATCTCGCGCAGCGCATTGGCATCCACGCCGGCGCCGTGCAGCGTGAGCGCCAGTACCGGTACGTCGTCGATTGAGTGGGCCTTGATCACCGGCGGTAATGCACCGGCCGGTGCCTTGTCCATCGCGCCCGCCAGCTTGGCCTGCACCTTGGTCACGCTCCGCTCTTGGTCTTCACCGACCTTGAAGCGCACCGTCACCATGGCGTAGCCGTCGCCCGACATCGTGTACACGTGATCGACACCCGGCAGCTCCATCATGCGCTGCTCGATGGGACGCGCCAACAGATTTTCCGCCTCCTGCGGCGACGCGCCCGGCATGGCCGAGATCACATCGATCATGGGGACGGAGATCTGCGGTTCTTCTTCGCGCGGCGTGGCCAGGATGCCAAGGACGCCCACGGCCAGCGACGCCACCGTGACCAGGGGCGTGAGCTTCGAATTCAGGAACGCTTTCGCGATCCGGCCGGAGATGCCCAGTGCGCGTGGCGTGCTCACTTGGCCGCCGGCGTTGATGACGGCACCACGATCGTCTCACCGGCCTTCAAGCCGCTGCTGACCGCCGTGTGCGTGGCGGTCGAGACGCCCAGGCGCACCCAGCGACGCTCGTCGCCGGCCGCCGTCCGCACGATCACGCCCGTCAGGTCGCCCTCACGTACGATCGCGGCATTCGGCAGCAGCAGCGCATGCTCACGTGCCACGGGAATGGCGACCATGGCGGCACTGCCGCTGCGGTACGCACCGGCCCGATTCGCCACCGTTGCGTTCACGGTAAACAGGTTGCCCGCGCCAGCCGGGACCACGCCCTCGATGACAGCCCACACCGGCACGCCATCGATCGTGGCGGCCAGCGTCTGCCCCCGCTTGAGCGTGCGTACCGCATCACCCGCGGCGCTGACACTGATGCGCAACGTCGAACCATCCTGGACCGTGATGAGCGGCGCGCCGGGCGCGGCGAAGGCACCGGGATCGACCGCGCGGACGGTGACGACGCCGCCGAATGGCGCGGTCACCGTCGCGTAGCTCCGCATGGCGTCAAGCTCGCCCGACGCGGCCTGCGCCGCCCGCAATCCCGCTTCCGCGCGCGCCAGTTGAGTCTCCACACCATCGAGCTGCGCACGGGTCGCCGCACTGTCGGCGTACAGGGCGCGAATGCGCGCGGCGTGCGTGGCCGCCTCACGCTGCATGGCCTGCGCGTCGGCGATCGAGGCCCCGACCTGTGCCGACTTGGCCGTGAGATCGCGCGCGTCAATACGCAGCAGGGTCTGACCCGCTCGCACCACATCGCCCTCATGCACCAGTACCGCGGTGACGGTACCCATCAGCTTGGTG
>CAITQY010000768.1 GCA_903894655.1 uncultured Gemmatimonadota bacterium | reverse complement strand
TCATATCTCCAACATCAAGACTCGGTCCTTAAAACGATTGAAAAAATGGTCAATCGTCAAAGTGAGTTGGCTGCGCTCTATGATGATACCACCAAGAGCAGTACTGATCTTGCTTTGTATGAAACCGAGTTTGACGCTCTCACGACCCAGATCACTACCGTATCGGCTTTGACGTGGAATGATAGCGTTGATTTGCTTGGTGCCGCAATTGATGTTACAGTTTCTGAAAATGGAACTGATGTCTATAGCATCAGCAATGCTGCGAATTCCGGCTACGATTCCGGCACTATTGCGGCTGGCGTCACTGCTGAACTTGCCGCCATCGCTGAAGCTCGCGCCACCAACGGCGCTGAGCAAAGCACCTTGGGTTACTACGCAGAATTAAATTCTGCTGCTAAGGGTAATTTCGAGGCTGCGGCCAGTGTGATCGTCGATGTGGATGTGGCCGCTGAGTCGACCCAGCTTGCTCGCTGGAACACTCTCGTCCAGGCCGGCACGGCGATGATTGCCCAAGCCAACGGTTCTACGCAGGCTGCTTTGACGCTCCTGCGTTGATTAGATAAGTATAATGACTAATGTTTGAGCCCTAGGTGGCGGGCCGCCCGTCTTTAGACGGGCGGGCGGTCCCCACCTTACTCACTTGCGGTCATGCACAATGTGCCACCGGCTCTCGCGCCGGTGGCCTTTTTGTGTGTCTGGCCGCGAAGCGGCTTTGGGTATATTTGCACGGCAGAATCTGCCGAATGCGTTCCTCGGAAATTACCAGATTTTTAGTTAGTCATAACCTGATGAAGGATAATCACATAAAATAGCAACTGGGGGGCTGGCCTCTGAGTTGCTTGAATGGGGTGATGTCTTCACTGCACACTGTTTTTTCGGTTTCGGCCATGGGGCGGCTAGGGCCGGTCCGCTACTTCTCATTCAGCCTCGGGCGTTCCGTGCCGTTATCCTTCTAAAGCGTAATCATTTTTACTCCTCATGGCTGGTCTACAACTCTCAGGTTTGGCTTCCGGCTTCGACTGGAAAACCTTCACCGATTCGGTGATGGAGATGGAGCGTGCCCCAGCCCGGCGCTATCAGGCGGAACAGACCAAGAACGACAATAAGAAATCCCAGCTGAGCTCGCTCGGGACCAAGTTGTCTTCGTTGCAGTCGGCGATGAATTCCCTGGCCTCCTCTAGTTTGGCGGCGGGGCGCAAGGTCGTGAATGAGAACTCCAGCGCGGTGGTGCAGGCCACGGTATCCTCCTCGACGCCGGTGGGCACCTACGAGGTGCAGGTGACGACCCTCGCCACGGCAAGTCGGCTAACGGGTGGGGTCGCGGCCAAACCTGGGGTCGCGGGTACTCTTAATATCAAAGGTACGGCGAGTGGTGCCGCTACGCCCATCACCATCACGGCCGATATGGAGGTCGCCGCGATTGTGGCGGCGATTAATAACTCTGTCGCTGGAGTTACGGCTATCGCCAACAAGGCGGGCACGCAGATCGTGCTCACCACTCAAGTCACGGGTGCGGGCAACGACATCGTCGTCACGGATGAGTCGGGTGGGGCGCTGAAGGGCATTTTGGGCCTGAACGCGACCGCTACGACGGCCACCGACACAGCATTTAGCATCAACGGCCTCGAATTCACGAGTGCGGATAACACCTTGAACTCCGACGATCACGGCATCGCGGGTCTTACGCTCAAGGCCGATGCGGTGATGACGAGTGCGGAAACCCTCACCGTCACCGCCGATGCCTCGGGCATGCGGAGCAAGATCGACGCCTTTGTCTCCTCGTTTAACTCCGTAGCGGATTTTATCGAGAGTTCGACCGCGTACACGACGAAGGCGGGCAAGACCACGGCCGGCCCCTTGGCCGATAACCGGGAAATTCAAACCTGGCTAAAACAGCTCCGCTCCACCGCTTTCGGCTCCCCAGCTTTCGGGGCCATCACGAATCTCTCGGCCTTGGGACTCGATTTC
>CAITQY010000767.1 GCA_903894655.1 uncultured Gemmatimonadota bacterium | reverse complement strand
TCGACTTGGGCATCGCGTAGCGCATGAGCGGCAGGGCCAGCGGCACTTCGGCCGGTTTGCCGTACTCGAAGCCTAGACTGGCGAAGCCGTCGGGCGAGATCAGCACCAGCTTCTCCACGCGCTCGGGGTAGCGGGCCGCGAACGACCAGGCGATGCGGCCGCCCATCGAGTTGCCGATCACGGTGGCACGCGTCACGCCCAGCGTATCCATCAGTGCGGCCAGCAGCTGCATGCTGCGCCGGTCGGCGTAGTTGCCGGTCGGATCGGGCGCGCTGAGGCCGCTGCCGGGCAAGTCGAAGCGAATCACGCGATACGTGCGGTCGAGCGCGCGAGCCCACGGTTCCCACGTGTGCAGGCTCGAGCCGAAGCCGTGCAGCAGGATGAGCGTTGGTGCATCGCGGGGGCCGGTGTCACGGATGTGCAGCGACGTCCCGTCGATCGTGCGTAGGTCGCCGGGGCTGGCGAGGTACCGGGCCCGCAGGGTGCCCTGATCGGCATCGGGCGTGTACGCGGCAAGGGTGGCCGCAATGAGGGCCACGGCGACGGCGATCGCCAGAAATCGTTTCTTCATGATGGGGTGGAACGTAGTCCACGCGCCGGGCGCGATTCCACCCGTATGCACCCGGTTTGGCGTCGTCGTGCGCGATCCGCAGCGGGGCTCTACTTTTCCCCGATGCCTTCCGCCAACTCCACCGTCGCGACCTCGCCCAGCGCGGCTTCGCCAAGCGCCGGGCCGACGCGCTCCTTTGCGCTCGATCACACGCTCGCCTTCGCGCTTTGTCTTGGCGCCGCGATGCTGTTGCTCTGGCCGCTCCTCACCGGACAGATGCTGTTCGGTGGCGGTCGCTCCGACATGTTCATTGCCGGCTATTCCTTCCGGTTGTTCGGCGCCGAATCATTCCTACAAGACGGCGCGATCCCGCAGTGGAATCCGTATCTGTTCGGCGGCCTGCCGTACATCGCGGCCATGCACGGCGACATTTTTTATCCAACGGCGTGGCTACGATGGATCATGCCGGTGGATGTCGCGATCACGCTCGGCATGGCGATCCACTTCGTGCTGACCGGCTGGTTCACGTATCGCTTCTGCCGATCGCTTGGACTCTCGTGGAACGCCAGTGTGATCGCGGGCGTGGCGTACGAGCTCACGGGTATCGTGGCGTCGCAGATGAGTCCCGGGCATGACGGCAAGCTCTTCGTGTCGGCGCTCACACCGCTGGCCTTCTGGACGTTGCTGCACGCGATTCGCCACGGAAAAACGTGGTGCTACGGCGCGTTCGCGTTCGTGGTCGCGCTCATCGTGCTCGGCCACTACCACATGGCGTACTTCCTGTTGCTGGCACTCGGGCTGTGGGCGATCTACCTCGCGTTTTTCGATGCCGAGCGTCCGGCCGGTCTGAATCCGTGGAAGGCATTGGGTTTCTCGGCGATTGCGGTGGCGGTGGGTGGCGGCATCACGGCGTTGCAGGTGATGCCGTTTCTGGAGTACATCCCGTTCTCGCCGCGGGCCGAAGGCGGTCCCGATACCGGATGGGAATTTGCGACCAGTTACGCGCTGCCGCCGTCGGAGATCTTCACGCTGCTGCTGCCGCAGTTCAACGGCGTGCTCGATCAGTACTGGGGACAGAACCCGATCAAGTTCCACACCGAGTACATGGGCTTCCTGCCGCTGGCGCTGTCGGCGTTGGCGTTGGGTGACACGGCGCGTCGTCGGTTCGTGATCGCGTTCGGCATCGGCGCGCTGTTCT
The DNA here is from genome assembly GCA_903894655.1 of uncultured Gemmatimonadota bacterium. Lineage (GTDB taxonomy): Bacteria > Gemmatimonadota > Gemmatimonadetes > Gemmatimonadales > Gemmatimonadaceae > Gemmatimonas. The sequence goes on along the minus strand of CAITQY010000767.1, from coordinate 701 downwards.
TCCTCATGCTGTCGTTTGGCGGCTACACACCGTTCTACCGGCCGTTCTACGAGCTGTTGCCGCTGGTAAAGAAGATCCGCGCCATGGGCATGGTGTTTTATCTGCCGGCCTTTATGCTGTGCGTGCTGGCCGGCGTGGGCTTCGATCGATTGCTGGCGCGCGCCGTGCCCATGCGCACGGTGTTGGTCGTGATCGGCGGTGCGATGGTGTTTGCGTTGCTGGGCACGGTGGGCGGCTTGCAGGGACTCGCCGAATCGCTGGCGATTCCGGAGCGTCTGGAAGGTGTGGCGGCCAATGCGCCGTATCTACAGAGCGGGGCACTGCGGTTGCTGGTGTTCGTGGCGCTGGGCAGCGTAGTGCTCTGGGCTGCGGCGGCGGGACGCATCGCGCCGCGCGTGGCAACGGCCGGCCTGCTGGTGTTCATGGGGCTCGACTTGTGGAGCGTGGACAGGCAGTTCTACACCTTCTCGCCGCGCGCCAGCACGCTGTTCGCCGACGATGCCGTGACGACGTATCTCAAGAAGGTGCCGGCACCATATCGCGTGATCGACGGCGGCAACAGCTACGCGCAGTCGATCCTGATGGCGTATCGCATTCCGAGTGCGATGGGCTACCACGGCTTCCAGCTGCGTCGCTACAACGAGTTGGCGGGGGCGAAGGAAGGATTTCGCAACCTGCTCACGCCGAACATGTTCGACCTG